>OMSN01000148.1 GCA_900313765.1 uncultured Eubacteriales bacterium | reverse complement strand
TATATGCACGCACTCAATCCCGGAGAAGAGTACGCACAGGAAAAAAAGCTTGTAAAAGGCGCTGACAAACTCAGCGCCTACATTAAGTGTATTGAAGAGAGGAAAGCCGGCAACCGGGAATTCGAGAGTGCCGAGAGGGCAACCCTTGAGTCTCTGCATGCGATGGATCTCCCGGAAGTGGAGATCTTCCTCGAAGAATTCATGCCATCCTATGAGAAGACGCTGGATGAGATACGGCCGTAACAATTACGGCACAAAGTCTGAGAAAATGCGATCTGGAGGGCTTATGCCCCAACGCAAACCCAGACCACTGCGCTGAGCTAACTGCTAACTGCACCCGGTTTTCGTAAGCAGTGGATCTCAGCTCAGTTTCATGTCGCCGTCTTTGACCCAGCCTGCCTTGCGGCAGAAATGGTTGATGAGCGGTGCAAGAATCGCCGGAAGTACAAATGAGATCAGGATCAGTCCGATCCAGTCCATCGCCGTGATGGCACTCTTGGTGCCCGCGGCGATATCATTTATCCAGCCTGTGTAGACACCGATCTGGCCGACCAGGCCACAGGTTCCCATGCCGGAACTGACCGCAGCGCCGTTCATTTTCAGATGGAAGAGGCAGGTGGCTATGGGGCCGGTGATGGCGGATGCCAGTGTCGGCCCGATCCAGATCCGGGGGTTCCGGACGATATTGCCCATCTGGAGCATGGAGGTTCCGATTCCCTGGGATACGAGACCTCCCCATTTATTTTCCTTAAAGGACATGACAGCGAATCCGACCATCTGTGCGCAGCAGCCTGCTACCGCGGCACCGCCGGCAAGTCCGGTAAGACCGAGGGCAGCGCAGATGGCTGCAGAGGAGATAGGGAGTGTAAGAGCGACTCCGACAACGACTGAGACCAGGATGCCCATCCAGAATGGCTGCAGTTCGGTCGCCCACATGATCAGGTCTCCGACTTTCATGGCCGCCTTGCCCAGTGCGGGAGCCCACCATGCAGACAGACCGATGCCGACTCCGATCGTCACAAGCGGAGTGATCAGGATGTCGATCTTTGTCTCTTTACTGACTGCTTTGCCGATCTCCGCGGAGAGGATGGCTACAAACAGCACTGCCAGCGGGCCGCCTGCTCCGCCCAGAGCGTTGGAGGCAAACCCGACGGTTGCCAGTGAGAACAGGACCAGCGGAGGACAATGCAGCGCATATCCGATGGCAACTGCCATGGCAGGTCCGCTCATTGCTACGGCGAGACCGCCTACGGTATAAGCCTGCCCTGCGATCTCGGCAACCGGCTGTGTCAGAAAGCCGATGTGAAACTGGGAGCCGATCGTGTTGATGATCGTACCGATCAGCAGAGAACAGAAGAGTCCCTGTGCCATGGCACCCAGTGCATCGATCAGGTAACGTCTGACGGATATTTCGATATCTTTCCGTTTCAGAAAAGCTTTCAATCCTTTTTCCATTTTTATTCTCCTTAAACTTGTAAACCCGCAAAACAATATAAACGTACATGTCGGCGATGTCAAATATCAGAGAGATTTTACGGAAGTATTAATATTCTGTGTTTCACACACAATTTGCAATGGTATGGTTGACTTTACCTGTTTTTTTCTGTATTGTCTAATTGGTCTGTTCCGACTATTGATGGCTTTAACCCACCCGTACATAAACCCACCACGGAGCGGACCTTCCGCCGGCACTGTGTGCCGGCGGTTTTTTATGCCCGGGTATTCGAAAACATTGAGCTCCTGACAGACGGATTCTGGTGGTTTTTCCATGCATTTCATCGCTTCAGATGTGAGGGATATTTATCTCATGTGCACGTTGACTTTAACGCTTTGAAGAGTTAAAATGCTTAAGTGCAACTGTAGAAAAGCGTTTTCCAGTTAGGAGGCTTCAATTCTATGAATATCAGAAAAGTGCTTACAGCAGGTCTTGCAGGCCTTGCCATGGCGGCTCTGGGCAGCTGCGCTGCCTTTGCAGCAGGAGACATCTATGTCATGTTCTCTACCAATGTTATGTCCCTGGACACGAACCTTGCCACAGACGGTGAGTCTTTCGAGCTCATCGCAGACTGCATCGACGGACTTACCCAGATGGATGCAGACGGTGCAGCGGTTCCTGCGATCGCGGAGTCCTGGGATGTATCCGATGACGGATGCACCTATACCTTCCATCTGAGAGAGGATGCGAACTGGTCCAACGGTGAGCCTGTAACCGCAGCAGATTTCGAATTCGCATGGAAGCTGGCCATGACCGCCAATGCGGAGTATAACTACATGTTTGACAGTTCCGTAGGCGCAGTCAAGAATGCGGATGCGATCCTCTATGAAGGCGCAGATCCGGATACACTTGGTGTAAAGGCTGTTGATGACAAGACACTGGAGGTTGAGCTGGAAGTTCCGGTATCCTTCTTCCCGTCTCTGCTTTATTTCCCGACCTTCTATCCGATCAACCAGGCATTCTATGAGAGTTTCGGAGATGGCGAGTACGGTATCAGCCCGTCGTCCTTCCTGTCCAACGGTGCTTTCCTGCTGGATGACTATATCCCCGGCGCAGCAAGCATGACTGTTGTTAAGAATCCGGACTATTATGATGCAGACAGAGTCAACCTTGACTCCATCACCTATCAGGTTGTTGGTGCATCCGATCAGGCACTCACCGGATTCAAGAGCGGCAACCTGGATCTTGCTACCGTCAGCGGCGACCAGGTCGCGGCAGTCAAGGATGACCCGCAGCTGTCCGAGAACCTGAATGTTGTAGGTGCCGGCTATCTGTGGTATCTGTCCTTCAGCCAGACCGAGAACAACTCCAGCGACGGATCTCTTGGCAATGTCAATCTGAGACTGGCCATCACCAATGCGATCGACAGAGAATCCCTGGCAGACAACTATGTCATGGACGGCTCTCTTCCGACTTACACGGCAGTACCGCCTCAGTTCGCAGCAAGTGCGACAACCGGCGAGGACTTCTCCGCAGATCAGGAGATGTTCAAAGACTATATCGGCTTCGATACGGCAAAAGCTGCAGAATACTTTGAGAAGGCCAAGGAAGAACTCGGCACCGATACCTTCCAGTTCACCATGATCTATGGCAACAACGAAGGTGACGAGGTCGCCAAGGTTGCTCAGGCAATCAAGGAGCAGGTAGAGGCTGCGCTGGAAGGCGTGACGATCGATCTGCAGGCGATGACCAAGGCAGAACGTCTGGAGAAGATGCAGAATGATGATTACTGCATCGCACTTACCCGCTGGGGTCCGGACTATGCAGATCCGATGACTTACCTTGGCATGTGGGTAACAGACAATGCCAACAACTATGGATTCTGGAGCAATGAAGAGTACGATCAGCTGATCACAGACTGCACTTCCGGTGCGTATGTATCCGATTATGATGCACGCTGGGATGCTCTGTACAAGGCAGAGACCCTGGTTATGCAGGAAGCAGTTATCGCTCCGCTGTACACCAAGTCCAATGCAAACCTGATCATCGACAATCTGGAAGGCGTTGACTTCCACCCGGTCGCTCTGAACAGAGTTTATAAGGATGCTGTCCTGAACTGACCTTATAAAACAGGGGAGTTATTGAGATAGTTACTGAAACCAAGACACAGTTTGATTGATAACAAGCAGGCAGCCCGCCGTTATGGCCAAGCAAGCCATGATGGCGGGCTGCATTCTTTGATGCAGGGAGAAAGCAATGGCCAGATATATTGTCAAGAGAATCTTTATGGCTGTGGCGACGCTCTTTATCATTACGTTCCTGCTGTTCCTCCTCGTACGTATCATGCCGGGAAACCCATTTCCATCGGAACGTATGAGTGATGAAGCGATCGCGAAAAAACGCGAAGAGATGGGTCTGGATGATCCGATCCTGGTCCAGTTCGGGAACTATATGAAAGAAGTCGTTACTACCGGCAGTTTCGGAAAGGGGTCTTCCCTCTACAACGGCGCACCGATCTCGTCTGTGCTGCCGACTGCGATGAGCAATTCTTTCCGGATCGGAACAGTGGCGATTCTCTTTGGGGTGGCGATGGGACTGATCCTGGGAATCGCCGCAGCACTCAACAGAGGGCATTTCTGGGACGTATTCTGTTCCGTACTGTCCATAGTGGGAGTCTGTATTCCCTCCTATGTGTTCATGATCTTTCTTCAGTATTTCTTCGCTTATAAGACGACCATCTTCCCGTTTTATTTCAACAACCGAAAGTTCCTGATCTCCACGATCATGCCGGCGCTGTCTCTGTCGTTGTTCTCCATGAGTACGATCGCAAGGTTCACCCGCAATGAGATGGTGGAAGTAATGGACAGTGATTATATTCTGATGGCTGAGTCCAAAGGAATGTACGGCTCGAAACTGGTCACGAGGCATGTCCTGAGAAATGCCCTGGTCGTTGAGAAGATCTACGGGATCAACGGAATCGGCAAACTGATGGTCGATGCCATCACCGGAGAAGGTATCGATTATAATTACGTTCTCGCGCTGGGTATCCTCTATTCTGCCATGTATATCGGCATCATGCTGGTGCTGGATATCGTGTATTGTCTGCTGGATCCGCGTATCCGCGTGGCCGGGGATCCACGGAAAAAACAAAAAGGTTCCGGCCCGGAAGGCGGTATGCCTGCGGCTGAGACCGCAAGTCCGCAGCAGGTGATGGAGCAGGCTGCGGCAGGCGGAAAGGGGGTGCAGTTATGAGTGAGAAAGCATTCAATACCGCATTGACACCTTCGCAGCAGGGGACAGAGGTCCTGGCGTACACTCCGAAGGATGAAGACTTTGTATTTGACACATCCATTGATATCAACATAGACCAGAACTATGCGTCTGTGGGATTCTGGAAAGGTGTATTTACCCGCTTCTTCAAGAGCATCCGTGCAGTGATCGGTCTGGTGATCATAGTGGTCTGTATCATCTTTGCCCTGATCGGACCGCATATGAACCGGTATGGGTACAGCGACATTCAGTCGGTTTATGATGAAGAAACCGGCAAGGAGATCACGGCACGCAGCCTTCCGCCGCGCATCCCGTGGCTGCACAGACTGATGACCGGCGAGGATTATGAGGATGAGTTCGCGGACTGCACATTTCTGTTCGGGACTGACTCTCTCGGGAGAGACCTGTGGACCAGAGTCTGGTATGGAGCCCGTGTGTCTCTGTTGATCGCATTTGTAACGATATTTATCGATATGATCGTTGGCATGAGTTTCGGCCTGATCTCGGGATACTTTGGGGGCGTTGCGGATAACCTGATGCAGCGGTTTGTCGAAGTGGCGACTTTCATGCCAAAAGGAATCGGACTGGTCATAGTGGCGCTGCTGCTGACAGAATGGATCGGCATGAGCAAGATCGCCCGTGCGGAGATGCTGAAGAATAAAGAGCAGGAATACATCATGGCGAGCCGGACACTTGGTGCCCGAAGCGGACGGATCATTTTCATCGATATCCTTCCCAATACGATCGGCCCCATCATCACGCAGATGATGTTCTCGATACCCACCGCCATCTTCACTGAGGCGTTCCTGAGCTTTGTCGGTGTCGGTATCATGCTGCCGCAGTGCTCGATCGGTTCACTGATCGAGGATGGATTCAACAACATCACCACGCTTCCGTATCAGATCGTACCGCCGATCGTGGTACTGGCGCTCCTGATGCTGGCGTTTAATTTCGTAGGAGACGGACTGCGCGAAGCATTGGCTCCGCGTATTGAGGACATGTGAGGAGGCAGGTATGGCAGATAAAATACTGGATATCAGAAACCTGGATATTACCTTCTCGACCACCGCGGGTCCGGTGCATGCGATTCGCGGAGTGAACATGGATCTCGAGCGGGGGGAAACGGTTGCAATCGTCGGTGAATCCGGTTCCGGCAAGTCTGTAGTCATGAAGACCGTCATGGGGATCCTTGCGGGCAACGCGGTGATCAACAGCGGCGAGATCATTTTCCGATATAAAGAAGACGATGGTTCCACACAGGAAGTGGATATCCTGAAGAAGGATAAGAAATGGATCCGCAGGAACATCAACGGCCGGAAGATCTCCATGATCTTCCAGGATCCCATGACGTCCCTGGATCCGACCATGACCATCGGCAAGCAGCTGATGGAAGGAATGATCATGCACCTGAAGATGTCCTCGAAAGAGGCGGCGGAGCGTGCTGTGCAGCTTCTTGGCGAGGTCGGAATCACAGAGCCTTCACGGCGCATGAAACAGTATCCGCACCAGCTGTCCGGCGGAATGCGTCAGAGAGTAGTTATCGCCATGGCGATCTCCTGCAATCCGGATCTTCTGATCTGCGATGAGCCGACAACCGCCCTGGATGTCACGATCCAGGCAAAGATTCTGGAACTGATCAAAAAGCTTCAGAAGGATCACGGGATCTCAGTCATCTATATTACCCATGACCTGGGTGTGGTGGCGAAGGTTGCAGATTATGTAAATGTAATGTATGCCGGCAAGATCGTGGAAGTGGGCAACATCGAAGAGATCTTCTATGAGCCCAGGCATCCCTATACCTGGGGCCTGCTCTCGGCCATGCCGGATCTGGAGACGGATGATTCGAGACTCTATACGATCCCGGGATCTCCTCCCAACCTGCTGCATGAGGTAAAGGGAGACGCATTTGCGCCTCGCAACCAGTATGCACTGAAGATCGATTCCATTGCGGAGCCGCCCATGTTCAAGATCACGGATACGCATTACGCAGCAACCTGGCTGCTGGATCCCCGGGCTCCAAAGGTGGAGATGCCACAGGAACTGCGCAGACGTATCGAGAGGATGAGAAAGGAGGTGAAGGAGGATGCCGGCAAGATATGATCAGGAACCGATCCTGAAGGTCGAGCACATGAAACAGTATTTCAAGGTCAACTCCTCCTTCACTGTCAAGGCGGTGGATGATGTCAGCTTTGACATCTATCCGGGAGAGACGTACGGGCTCGTCGGAGAATCCGGTTCCGGGAAGACGACGATCGGAAGAGGCATCATCCGCCTGTATGATCCGACAGACGGAAAGATCACATTTAAGGGGGCGGATATCACCGGGAAACTGGACAAAGCGACATTCCAGCTGCTTCGCACCAAGATGCAGATGATCTTCCAGGATCCCATGGCATCCCTCAACCCGCGCAAGAAGATCGGAGATATCATCGGAGAGGGACTGGACATCCACAAGATGTACAGCACGAAAGAAGAGAGAAAGCAGAAGATCGACCGGATCCTGGCCATGGTCGGTCTGGCGGCGGAGCACTATGACCGTTACCCCTATCAGTTCTCAGGCGGACAGCGTCAGAGAGTCGGAATCGCCAGAGCTCTGATCCTGAATCCGGAACTGATCATTGCAGATGAGTGCATCTCTGCGCTGGACGTTTCCATTCAGGCGCAGGTGGTCAACCTGATGAAGGATATTCAGGAAGAGACAGGGGCTGCGTATCTGTTTATCGCACATGACCTGTCCATGGTCAAATACATCTCCGACCGGATCGGAGTGCTGCATCTGGGACGGATGCTGGAGACGGGAACTACCGAAGAGATCTTCTCGAATCCGCTGCATCCTTATACCAGAAGCCTGCTGTCGGCGATCCCAAGCCCGGATCCGCGGACAGAGAAGGGAAGAACAGCACTGGAATATGACTATGCATCCAGTGGACTGGATTATGATCAGGGGCAGCTGACCCTGATCGAAGGCACTCATTATGTACATGGTACAGCGCAGGAGATTGAGGCCTGGAAGAAGGAGACGTCAGGTGTCTGAATGATTTTTACGCCGGCATATGGGACTGCGTATCTGTCATTTTTGATGCTAAAAGGGTCTTGCAATCGATGTAAATATACAGTATCTTATGGGTGTAGAGAAGCTCCGCGGTGGGAGAATCAATACATTAATTTCCGTAATGGCGCTGCCTTTGGCAGCGCCGTTATTATGTAGGGATACTTTTATGACCAATGAAATGAAAAACTGCAGGCTCTGTCCCAGGGAATGCGGTGCTGACCGGACGGCCGGCAGATATGGTGTCTGCCGGGCCGGCGCAGAGATACTGGTTGCAAGGGCTGCGCTCCATGCCTGGGAAGAGCCGGTCATCTCAGGGAAGAATGGATCCGGGGCGGTCTTTTTCTCCGGCTGCAGCCTGGGCTGCATCTATTGTCAGAATCACGTGATCTCCGGAACGGATGCAGACCACAGGCAGATCTCTCTTCCAGGCAAGAATATCAGTGTGGAGAAACTGGCGGACATATTTCTGAGACTGCAGGAAGCAGAGAAGGCCAATAATATCAATCTGGTTACGGCAACGCATTTTATTCCGCAGGTGGCTGAAGCCCTGCGGACCGCGAAACAGAAAGGTCTGGAGATTCCCGTTGTCTATAATACCGGCGGATATGAGAAGGTATCTTCTCTGAGAATGCTCGACGGTCTGGTGGATGTCTATCTTCCGGATCTCAAGTATCTCACACCGGAGCTGGCCTGGCAGTATTCCCGTGCGAAGGATTATCCGGAAAGGGCGAAGGAGGCTCTGAGTGAGATGGTCTGTCAGACCGGGGCACCACTTTTTTATCCGGAACCGTGGAATGAAGAAAACCGACTGATCAGGAAAGGTGTGATCGTACGAAACCTCCTTCTTCCGGGACACGTGGAGGAATCAAAAAAGGTCGTGCGATATCTCCGTGAAACCTA
>OMSN01000048.1 GCA_900313765.1 uncultured Eubacteriales bacterium | reverse complement strand
CTGTCTCTCTTTGAGAGTACTGCAATGGCAATCGGATTCGGACGCAGTGGTCTGATCAGAAACTTTAATTTCTTTAGTGCAATCACAGTAATATTCGCTTTGACAGCCGGTTCTGCAATGGTTATGTGGATCGGTGAGAGGATCAATGAGAATGGTATCGGCAATGGTATCTCCATCGTCCTTCTCTTCAATATCCTTTCCCGTCTGCCGCAGGATCTCGCAACACTGTTTACCCAGTTTGTCTCAGGTAAGAGTGTTGCAAAGGCAGGAATGGCAGTCATCATCATCGTAGCAGTGATCCTGCTTACGGTTGTGCTGACCATCCTTCTTACCGCAGCTGTCAGAAGGATTCCGGTCCAGTATGCCAAGAAGATGCAGGGCCGCAGGATGGTCGCAGGCCAGTCCTCCAACATTCCTCTGAAGGTCAATACAGCCGGCGTTATTCCTGTAATCTTTGCATCCTCACTGATGTCAATTCCTTCCATCATCATGAGTTTCACCGGAAGGAATGCAACAGGTGTCTGGGCACATATTTTCGGGATCCTGAATCAGAATAACTGGTTTAACATGAACCGTCCGGTATATACGATCGGTCTGGTACTGTATGTAGCGCTTTGCATTTTCTTCGCATATTTCTATACTTCGATCACCTTCAACCCGATCGAGGTTGCAGACAACCTGAAGAAGCAGGGTGGCTTCATCCCGGGTATCCGTCCCGGCAAACCGACCAGCGATTACCTGCAGAAGATTCTGAACTATATCATTTTCATCGGTGCAGTTGGCCTGATGATCGTCGTAGTGATTCCGATCTTCTTCAATGGCGTGTTCAATGCAGATGTATCCTTTGGCGGCACTTCACTGATCATTATCGTCGGTGTCATCCTTGAGACGATCGAGCAGATCGAATCTCAGATGCTTGTCCGCAACTACAAGGGATTCCTCAGTGAGTAAACTGGATATGGGAACTCACATCAGGTATAACCAGGCATAAACCGGGAAGTGTGCCTTCGCCCTCAGGACGAAGACACACTTCGTTGCGCTTTTTAAAGGAGTCTAAATATGAAAATAGTTATGCTGGGTGCTCCTGGTGCCGGAAAAGGCACACAGGCTCGTATGATTTCAGAGAAGTATGGTATTCCTCAGATCTCCACAGGCGACATTTTCCGTGCAAACATCCGCAATCAGACGGAGCTTGGCCAGAAAGCAAAGTCCTACATGGATCAGGGCCTTCTTGTTCCGGATGAACTGACACTGGACCTTATCATGGACAGGCTGTCCCAGGATGACTGTGCAAAGGGATATATCCTGGATGGTTTTCCGCGTACGATCCCGCAGGCGGAAGCTCTTACCAAGGCACTGGAGGCGCATGATACAAAGATCGATTATGCGATCGATGTGGAAGTTCCGGATGAAAACATTGTAGAGAGAATGAGTGGCAGGAGATCCTGTCCGATCTGCGGTGCGACTTATCATATCCGCTACAATGCGCCGGTCAAGGAAGGCATCTGTGATGAATGCGGAGCCGAACTGACACAGAGAGAAGATGACAAGGCAGAGACAGTTCAGAAGAGACTGTCAGTATATCATGCATCCACACAGCCTCTGATCGAGTATTACAGAACCCAGGGCTGCATGTATTCCGTTGACGGTACGAAGCCCATGGACGATGTGTTCAATGATATCTGCGCAATACTGAACTGAAATAAGACAGAATTACGGGAAGGCATACTATGGCAGTTTCAATTAAGACCAAACGTGAGATTGAATTGATGCGGGAGTCGAATCATCGTCTCGAGAAGGTGTTTGACGAGATGGAGAAGATGATCCGGCCGGGCATTTCCACCTGGGAGATTGACCAGGCGGCAAGAAAGCTCATACAGGAACAGGGCGGGATTCCGAATTTCCTGAATTATGAAGGGTATCCTGCGGCTGTCTGCACCTCTGTAAATGAGGAGGTTGTGCATGGCATCCCGAAGAAGAACCGGATCCTGAAGGAAGGCGACATCATCTCGCTGGACTGTGGTCTTATCCTGAACGGATATCATTCTGACGCTGCCAGAACGTACCCTGTAGGAAAGATCAGCGATACTGAGAAGAAACTGATCGAAGTGACGAAGGCAAGTTTCTTTGAAGGGCTCAAGTATGCCAGAGCAGGCCATCACCTTCATGAGATCTCGAACGCAATCGGTGATTACTGTGAGAGCAGAGGATACGGTGTTGTGAGGGATCTTGTGGGACACGGCATAGGCAGAGAAATGCACGAAGACCCGCAGGTTCCGAATTTCCGCCAGAAGTCAAGAGGCCTCAGACTGGTGGCCGGTATGACGCTTGCGATCGAACCGATGATCGCAGAGGGAACCTGGGAAGTGGACTGGTTGGACGACGGCTGGACAGTTGTCACGAAGGACAGAAAACCTGCCGCTCATTATGAAAATACGATTCTTATAACGGACGGTGAACCGGAGATCCTGTCCAAAACACATGATTGAGAGAAAAATGGATAAACTTGCGAAGTCTCTGGCGGGACATGATAAAGATCATGTGTACGTTGTAGTAAAAGAAGATGACAGTAATGTGTATCTTGCAGACGGGAAGAGCAGGAAGCTGGACAGTCCGAAGAGAAAAAACAGGAAGCATGTTCAGCTGATCCTGCAGCTTCCGGAAGAATATACACAGCTGCTGAGGTCTGCTGCAGTCGACAGTGACCTGATCCATGTATTAAGACTCTACCATACGGCCGTGTCAGGGTCGAAACACTAAAAGAGAGGTGAATGTATGTCAAAGTCAGATGTCATTGAAGTAGAAGGAAAAGTTCTTGAAAAGCTTCCGAACGCTATGTTCAAAGTGGAACTTCAGAATAAGCATGTTGTACTTGCTCATATCAGCGGCAAGCTTCGCATGAATTTTATTCGTATCCTTCCCGGAGACAAGGTGACCATCGAACTGTCTCCATATGATCTTGACAAAGGCAGAATTATCTGGCGCGATAAATAATTTTTTAAAAAAAGTTAAAATGCTTAACAAAAATGTAATATCTGTGATATACTGGTACGGAAACCAGATAATCCAGAACTTTGGAGATCGACAGATATTATGAAAAAGTTTATAAAAGTTACGCTGATCATGGCTGTTATGATGTTTGTCTTTGCTTCTTCGGCGTATGCGAAAAACTATACAAAAGAGGGGACGTTTGTCTGGAAAACGGCAGACGGCCTCTTTTATGCGTATGATGCCCTGACGGGAGAACTGATCCGCAATCAGAAAGTCGGCAGGTGCTATGTGAATGAAAACGGCACCCGTTACCTCAACTGCTTTGTAGACGGTGTCTATTACAATGCATCCGGGATGGCTCGAAAGAAGTTTACCTCCGGATGGGTGAAGACCGGAGGGAAGTTCTATTATTTTAAAAACCAGAAGAAACTGACCGGATACAGGAAGATCAATGGAAAGAGGTACTATTTTGATCAGGATGGTGTTAGACTTTCCGGGCTGTTTAAGGTAAAGGGAAAGTATCGTTTCTTCAAGAAGAATGGTGTGCAGGCTGGCCAGGGCTGGAGGAAGATTGACGACAAGAAATATTACATTAATAAAAGTGGTGACATCAAAGAAGGTTTCTTCAAAGTCAATAAGAAGAAGTATTATCAGACAATCCTGACAGGTATCTATACCGGACAGCATGAGATCAACGGCAAGCTTTACTATTTTAAGGCGAATGGTGTATACAGTGCGAGTCTGACCAGCAAGATGCGGGATAACAACAATCTGGGAGTCAGGTCAGATATCCTGTTTTTTACTAAGTTTGAGTCCGGAAGTGCCGGATATGCGCAGACAGGCGGCGATAATGGCAAAGCATGTGGTAAGTACCAGTTTGACTATCGCTACTCTCTGGTGCCGTTCCTGAAGTATTGCTATCAGGCCAACAATACCTTCTTCAAGGGGTTTAAACCTTTTATCAGCATTTCACCTGGCAGCAGTTCTCTGATCAATAATTCCAAGCTGTATAAAGCCTGGGCAGAGTGCTATAAGGCGGATGCGGAATATTTCTCTTCCATGCAGGATAATTTCGCAATCGAATCCTACTATACACCCTGTGAGAAAGCGCTGGCAGCCAAAGGAATCAACCTGTCTCTTCGTGCGTATGCGTGCCGCGGAGCAGTGTTCAGCTATTCGATCCAGCATGGTCAGAATACGGCGATCAATGCAGTGGTCGGAGCTGGCCTTACAGACAGTGTCAGCGATGAAGAGTTCATCAATAAGCTGTATACCTATCGGTGGAAGGACTCCAAGGGATGGGCAAAGAGATCGGTCTTCTATCCCCGTTATACGCAGGAGAAGGCGCTTGCTCTGCAGACTCTGCGCAAGAGCTGAGAACAAAAACGCATTTTTAATATTTTGTTGTTGACAGAACAGACCAAAGTTGTTATTATATCGCTTGTGAGTTGAAAAACTCATGGAAACGCGGAAGTGGCGGAATTGGCAGACGCGCAGGCTTCAGGTGCCTGTGATCGCAAGGTCGTGAGGGTTCAAGTCCCTTCTTCCGCAGAAGAAAGCCTTCTGAACTTTCAGAAGGCTTTCTTAATGCAATTTATGGTTTGTTTTGGATACATTCGGAGGTTGATCGGATGCCGCGCAGAGAAGACAACAATCCGCTTATGAATACCAGCGGAAGAGGGCCCAGCTGGGGGAAAGTCTGCGGATTTACGCTCTGTATTATTCTTGGAATTGTTGTTGCCGGTTATGCCGGTATTTACTATTTTGGACACAGTCTGATCAGCAGCACTCATTTTCAGGCAGATGAAGATGTAATGCAGTTTGAGACACTTCCCGAGGAAGCACTGGACAAGGAAACGGAAGCAGACCCGGGAACCATTCTGAATGAATCAGAGCTGGAGAGTCTGCATTTACAGATGAACCAGATCCAGACGGATGCCGGCGAGAATGATGTGATCATGAATCAGTCGGTCTACAATGTGATCCTGGCGGGTGTTGACCGCACGGACAAGACCTGGAACGGCAATTCCGACAGCGTCATGCTTGTGTCGCTGAACAATGACAAGAAGAGAGTCAGCGTGATCTCTCTGATGCGTGATACGTACGTTGAGATTCCGGGCCATGATTACAATAAACTGAATGCATCTTACGCATACGGCGGCGGCCCGCTTCTGTGCGATACGGTGGAAGAGAATTACCGCATCTCCGTCAACCGTTATGCAGCGGTCGATTTCGAGAACCTGGTGGATATCATTGATGCTCTGGGCGGAATCGAGCTGGAATGGACTGCTTCTGAGATCGAAGTTTCGAATGGATATATCAAGGACATGTGTGAGAGAGTCCTGGATATACCGTATGAAGATCATGCGATCATGGAAGAACCGGGGCTCCTTCTGAGCGATGGTGTCCAGGCGGTTGCATATGCAAGAAACCGTTTCGTCGGCAACTCGGATTATTCGAGGACACAGCGTCAGCGCTATGTCATCCAGCAGATGATCGAGAAGGTGAAGACACTCAGTTCTTCCCAGCTGATCAAGTTCGTGACGAAGGTCCTTCCTCTCGTGACACACAATATTCCGGAAAATGAGATCTGGAGCCTTGTAGGTGATGCGCCTGCGCTCCTGACATATGAGTTCATTCAGGATCGAGTTCCGTATGATGGTATGTATGAGACCATCGATATTGACGGACAGGGCATGCTGGTTCCCAGCTGGAGCTCAACGATTGCCCAGATGCACCAGACCATCTACGGCGATGGAAGCATCAGCGCCAATGCGGACAACAATGACGAGACTGAGCCGGATGATCAGCTGACGGACGAGTATATGGAGCTTACCGGCGGAACCGGAACACTGTTCCCAGAAGGTTACATCGGAGAGAAAGCTACAGAGAGGCTCGGATAAGAACACGTTCCGGTGAACGCTCCCTGGGTGAGATCCGGACAGAAATGAATAGAGAAAAAGATATGCCCCGGGATATCCCGGGGCATTTGTTTATTGATTCTTACAGATCACAACAGCGGGATTCCCGCGCGTCTGCACGCATCCAGTGTCTGTGCGTCCCATACGCTGGACTGCACCTCGCCGATGTGGGCGGAGCCGAGAATGAGCATGCACAGGCGGCTCTGGCCGATTCCGCCTCCGATCGTATAGGGAAGTTCGCCTGCAAGGAGTGCCTTGTGGAACGGAAGTGTGCGGCGGTCATCACAGCCGGCTTCTCTCAGCTGGCGGTCCAGGCTTTCGGGGCTTACACGGATTCCCATGCTGGAGAGCTCATAACTGATGTTCAGGGTGTTGTTCCAGAACAGGATATCACCGTTCAGATCCCAGTCATCATAGTCCGGAGCTCTGCCGTCATGCGGCTTGCCGGAACGAAGCTTTCTTCCGATCTGCATCAGGAAGGTAGTTCCATTTTCCTTGACAAATGCATTCTCCCTCTCCTTCGGATCCAGGTCCGGATAGAGATCTTCCAGCTCCTGTGTCGTGATAAAGGTGACTTCCGGAGTATGCAGAGGCAGTTCATAGAGTTCCGGGAACTGAGCGTGAAGGTTCATCTCTGCTGCGCAGACTGCCGACACGATGGCACGGACGGTCCTCTGCAGATATTCGATGGTGCGGTCTTCCTTGCGGATGACTTTCTCCCAGTCCCACTGATCGACGTATACGGAATGCAGGTTGTCCAGCTCTTCATCACGGCGGATCGCATTCATATCAGTATAGAGACCCTTGCCGACATGGAAATTATAGTCACGCAGTGCCATGCGTTTCCATTTTGCAAGCGACTGGACGACCTGTGCCTGAGTCCCCGTGTCCTTCAGATCGAAAGTGACCTTGCGCTCATAACCGTTCAGGTCATCGTTCAGACCGGTTGATGCTTCAAGGAACAGCGGTGCACTGACACGGTGCAGCTGGAGGGTTGCCGCCAGGGTATCTGCAAACTGACGCTTGATCGTCCCGATTGCCTTCTGGGTGTCATACATGGACAGCAGAGGTTTGTAGCCGTCCGGGATATAGATGTGGCTCATTGCCGGATTCCTCTTTTCTTGTTATGATGATTAACAAATGTTTCCGTTCACAGCGCCTGAAAGGGCGTAACTGTGAACATGTGGTAGATTATAAACGTATCGGGAGTCGGTTGTAAAGAGATGGCAGGAACAAAACAAAAGCCCGGAAACCAGGGGCTTATACTTCTTAGAGAAGATATTGCCAATCGATCTTTCAGGAAGGTATATCTGCTGTACGGGGAGGAAGATTACCTGGTACAGCAGTATAAACACGCGCTGATCGACGCAGTGGCAGCGCCCGGGGATTCCATGAATCTGAACATCCACCGGTCAGAGAGTCTGGACTGGGGGCAGCTTCAGGACGAGATTCTGTCCATGCCTTTCTTCGCCGACCACCGGATGGTAGTGCTCGAGGATACCAAACTGTTCATGAGCCGGAAAACAGGCAAAGGAAGCGATGAGACTTCGGAGGATGAAGACGGCGATGCGGAGGAAGGATCCCCTGACGGGCAGGAGAATGAAGCGGCTCTGACCCGGACGCAGGACGATGCGGACCTGAGCGCCAGAATGGCTGCTTTTATTCCAAAGATTCCCGAGACTACGGTCGTCCTGTTTGTGGAACAGCCGGATGAGAAGAAGGCAGGAGGTAAGAAGGGAAAGGTCAGCGTCGATAAGAGGGGAAAACTCTACAAAGCAGTTGTCAGGGAAGGGCTTGCGGCTGAGTTTGCAGCCCAGGATATGCAGAGCCTCACCAAATGGGTGATGGCAAAACTGGCTGCGGAGAAGATCCGGATCACCTCCGGAGCACTGGAACGGTTTCTGCAGATGACCGGCAATGATATGTCCCATATCCATACAGAGACGGAGAAACTGATCTCCTATGCCGGAGAGGGCGGTGTTCTGCATCTGAAAGATGTGGAGGCAGTCACCAGTGAGATCCTGGAGGGAAAGGTTTTCAGGATGATTGACCTGATCGCCCGCCATGACCGGATCGGCGCATTGAATCTGTACAATGACCTGCTGCAGTTAAAAGAATCACCCCGGGTGATCCTGGTACTGCTCATGAAGCAGTTCGACCGGATGATGCTGGCAAAGGATGTGATCAGCAGAGGCGGAGGGTACCCGCTTGTCATGAGTGAGCTGAAGCTGCAGGACTGGCAGGCGAGACAGCTGGTCAGCCAGGCAAGATACTATGATATGAGAAGGCTGCGGGAACTGACCCAGGAGTGTGTCCGGATGCAGCAGATGGTGCAGTCCGGCAGGATGGAAGAGAGGCTTGCAACGGAACTGATGATCGTGAAATGTTCTTCTGAACAATAGTTTCTCATAGTTTCTCTGAGCATTAAAAAAGCGCATCGGGATGACGGTCCGATGCGCTTTATCGTTTATTGCTGTTTGAAAGAAACGGTCTTACTGTGCGGAGTTGACCAGCTTAGCAAGACGTGCAACCTTGCGGGATGCGTTGTTCTTGTGAAGGACACCCTTCTTTGCAGCCTTGTCGATGATAGAAGTAGCGTTCAGAAGCTCCTTCGCTGCTGCGTCCTTATCTGCTTCCCTGACAGCTGCTTCGACCTTCTTGATCGCGGTCTTGACAGAAGACTTGACAGCTTTGTTTCTTTCCTGTCTGACTCTGCTGGTCAGAACACGTTTCTTAGCGGACTTAATGTTTGCCAAAACGTACACCTCCATATATAGTATTAATTCTTATTCATTCATTCGTGCTTGAAAGACGGACACGGACGTTTCAGGCACACATACGGAAGTATTCTAATCCGCGCGCATGTAAAAGTCAACATCTTCTTGATGTTTTCATTCTCATACGGTAAACTACGTTTGCTGCGGCTCCTCGCCGCACCCAATCGCTTATCCAACAGACTCAGGAGGAATTCCCTTGGCAGGATTCGATATTAATAAGATAAGGAACTTTTGCATTATCGCTCACATCGACCACGGCAAGTCTACACTGGCAGACCGGATCATTGAACAGACCGGAGTCCTCACCAGCCGTGAGATGCAGAACCAGGTTCTGGATAACATGGACATCGAGCGTGAGCGCGGTATCACGATCAAGTCTCAGACAGTCCGCAGCATCTATCACAGCAAAGACGGGGAAGAGTATGTCTTCAACCTGATCGACACTCCCGGCCATGTTGATTTCAACTATGAAGTCTCCAGGGCACTGGCAGCCTGTGACGGTGCGGTCCTGGTAGTGGATGCCGCTCAGGGCGTTGAAGCGCAGACACTGGGAAATGTTTATCTTGCGCTGGACCACGATCTGGAGATCCTTCCGGTCATCAATAAGATCGACCTTCCGAGTGCGGATCCGGACCGGGTTGCTTCCGAGATCGAAGATGTGATCGGGCTGGACTGTGAAAACTGCCCGCGAATCTCTGCGAAGACCGGCGCCAATGTGGGGGACGTGCTGGAGCAGATCGTCCAGACGCTGCCGCCGCCGACAGGAGACAGAGAGGCACCGCTGAGTGCGCTGATCTTTGACTCTCTGTATGATTCCTACCGTGGAGTCATTGTGTTCTGCAGAGTCTTTGACGGTATTCTGAAGAAGGGAATGAAAGTCCGCATGATGGCAACCGGCACTGAGGCGGATGTTGTCGAGGTTGTTTATTTTGCCCCCGGACAGTTCATTCCGTGTGACCAGCTGGAAGCCGGCATGGTCGGGTATTTTACTGCCTTCCTGAAGAACGTCAAGGATACCAGGGTTGGTGACACGGTCACGGATGCTGAGAATCCCTGCGCGGAAGCACTTCCCGGATACAAGAATCCCATGCCGATGGTCTACTGCGGCGTGTACCCGGCAGACAGTGCCAGATATCAGGATCTCAGGGATGCGCTGGAGAAACTGCAGCTG
>OMSN01000201.1 GCA_900313765.1 uncultured Eubacteriales bacterium | reverse complement strand
ACCATCGACTCCCTGTGGGAAGCCAATATGGATCTTCTCGACCAGAACTGCGATCTCAAGATCGGCCGGGTCTTTCCCGGCGTCACGATCACGTTCTTTTTTCCAAACCGTTTCTCCAGACTGTGGATCATGGTCTCAGGAAGATACATTGCATTCGTGAAGCTGAGGACTTTCATACATTTCGGATCCTGAACATGGACTACGATCTTCTCTGCCGGAACACAGTCCGCCACATCTGCAGCCGTCTGGCCATCCAGCAAGATCCGGTTCAGGTCCTGCGCATTTTCCCTGTATTCATCCATAGAACTGAAATTCACCCACAGCCCCTGAGGCACCTGAGAGAATCTCCAGATCCTGTCGGCAAGCAGTTTGGCAGGCTTATTGTCCTCCAGTGAGACTCTTCCGCTGACAAATAAACGCTCCTCTGTATTCATCAGTGAGCGGTACTTCTCGTACACCCGCGGGAATACCAGAACTTCAGCTGTCCCCACCAGGTCTTCGATCTGGAGAAACGCCATCGTCTTGCTGTTCTTCGTATATTTGACCGTGATATCCTGCACGATCCCCCCGATCAGAACTGTCGACTCATCGGTCAGTTTATCTGCCTGGCCCGTCTCATCATCGATGGCAAAGTCCGTGGTCAGAGCTGTGATATTCTTCCTCCACAGCTTCTCGTATTTCTCCAGCGGATGTCCGCTGGCATAGATCCCCAGGACTTCCTTCTCAAAAGCAAGAAGCTGTTCCTGATCATATTCCGGGACATCCGGCAGTGTCACGCCCGGGTCAAAGGCATCTTCGCCCTCGCCTGCTCCAAAATAGTCGAACAGTGACATCTGGCCTGTGAGCTGGGACTTTCTCTCTCTGGCTGCTGAGTCAAATACCTGGCTGTACACCAGCATCATCTGTCTCCGGCTTCCTCCCAGGGAGTCAAAGGCTCCTGCCTTGATAAAGTTCTCCGCTGCTCTCTTGTTGACGTCCGCAGAGACACGGCGGGCAAATGAATTCAGATCCGTGAATCTTCCTCCCTTGTCTCTCTCCTCCAGGATCGCCTGGATGACCGGCCGTCCCACTGCCTTGATGGCACCGAGCGCATAGCGGATCTTTCCTGTCAGTTCTCCCTTCTCGCCAGCCTGATAAGTCACGGAGAAGCCCTCACGGCTCTCATTAATATCGGGCGGCAGAATGCTGATCCCCATCCCGCGGCTGACCATGATATACTCTGCGACTTTTCCCGGATTATCGATCACGGATGTCATCAGCGCAGCCATGAATTCCACCGGATAGTAGTATTTCAGCCAGGCCGTCTGATAGGTGACCACGGCATACGAAGTGGAATGTGCCTTGTTGAAGGCATATTCCGCAAAGCTCATCATACTGTCGAAGATCTTGTTTGCCGTCTTCTCGTCGATCCCTTTCGAAGCGCATCCGGGCACATTTTCTTCCTCATTGCCATAGACAAAGTTTTTTCTCTCCTTTGCCATGACGGAGGCCTTCTTCTTGGACATGGCACGGCGCACCAGGTCGCTTCTGCCAAATGAATATCCGCCCAGTTCCCGGACGATCTGCATGACCTGCTCCTGGTAGACGATGCAGCCGTAGGTTGCCTTCAGGATCTCCTCCAGCTGGGGCGTTTCATAGTGGATCGTCTCCTGATGCTCCTTGCCTCTGATATAAGAGGGAATAAAGCTCATGGGACCCGGTCTGTACAGGGCGATCCCCGCAATCAGATCTTCCAGGCAGTTGGGCTTGAGTTCCTTCATGAAGCTCTTCATACCCGCAGATTCAAGCTGGAAGATACCGTCACATTTGCCCGTTGTGATATAGGCATAGACATCAGGATCATCAGACTCCACTCTGGCGATATCCAGCATGCCGTTTTCCAGTTTCGGGCTTCTCTCCCAGATGCTGCTTCCATGACCCGTGAGCCGGACCCTTTCCTGTTCGTGTTCGGAAGCCATCCTCACCGCGTCTTCGATCACAGTCAGTGTGCGAAGGCCCAGGAAGTCCATTTTCAGAAGGCCCAGATGCTCCACAGTGTCCTTGGTAAACTGGGTCACCAGGTTGCCGTCGGATGTGCGGGCAAGAGGAACGAAGTCGTCCACATTCCTCTGACAGATCACGACGCCGGCTGCATGGGTGGAGGCGTGCCGCGGCAGGCCTTCCAGCTTCCGTGCCATATCGATCAGTGTCTTGATCTGCGGATCCGAGTCATACATATTCTTCAGATCCTGGCTGACCTGGAGCGCTACATCGATGGTCATCTTCTTTGCTGAATCGATGGGGTTGCGCATGGGGATCAGTTTCGAGATCGTATCGCACAGGGAGTAAGGCAGATCCAGGACCCTTCCCACGTCTCTGACAACGCCGCGCGGCTGCAGCGTACCGAAGGTGATGATCTGTGCGACATCATCCTTTCCGTACTTGCGCACTACATAGTCAATGACCTCCTGCCTTCTCTCATAGGCAAAGTCGATATCGATATCCGGCATGGAGATCCTCTCGGGATTCAGGAAGCGCTCAAACAGCAGGCTGTAGCGGATCGGGTCAAGCTGCGTGATTCCCAGAGCGTACGAAACGATACTCCCGGCAGCCGATCCTCTTCCCGGCCCCACCGAGATCCCGACGCTTCTTGCATAGCGTACGTAGTCCCAGACGATGAGGAAATAGTCCACAAACCCCATGGACCGGATGATATTGAGCTCACTCTCCATGCGCTCTCTGAGTTCATCCGTGATCGGATCGTACCTCTCCGACAGTCCCGCCCAGCACAGTTCATTCAGATACTCCCATGCACTCTTGCCGTCCGGAACGTCGAATCTGGGCAGTTTGTACTGTCCGAATTCAATGACCACATTGCACCGGTCCGCGATCTTCTGTGTATTCTCGAGAGCCTCCAGTGCATAGGGAAACAGTTCCGCCATCTGCTCCGGGCTCTTGACATAATACTGACCGCCTTCGTAGCGCATGCGGTCTTCATCCGAAACCTTCTTGCCCGTCTGGATGCACAGCAGTACATCGTGCGCCTCTGCATCTTCTGCGTACGTATAATGACAGTCATTGGTCGCGATCAGAGGGATTCCTGTTTCCTGGGACATCCGGATCAGCGACTGGTTCACCAGCTTCTGCTCCGCGATCCCGTGGTCCTGCAGCTCCAGGAAGAAGTTCCCCTTTCCAAAGATCGACTGATAGGACAGAGCAGCTTCTTTTGCCTCTTCATAAAAACCTCTGGTGAGATACCGGGCCACTTCCCCTGCCAGGCATGCCGAAGCACAGATGATCCCTTCATGGTACTTCTGAAGGATCTCCTTATCCACCCGGGGCCTGTAATAGTAACCGTCCACATAACCTGCGGATACGATCTTCACAAGGTTGGCATATCCTGTGTTGTTCTCGGCAAGCAGGATCAGATGGAAATAGCGGTCCTCTCCGGACGCATTTTCGCGGTCGAAACGGGATCCTGGCGCGACATAAACTTCACACCCGATGACCGGCCGGATCCCCTGGCGCATGCATTCCTCATA
>OMSN01000132.1 GCA_900313765.1 uncultured Eubacteriales bacterium | reverse complement strand
TGGAGCGGGCTGCGGATTATGTGGATCCTGAGAAGGATGTGAAGGATGCGGAAGCTGCACTGCAGGGTGCAGAAGATATCATCGCGGAGAACATTTCCGACAGCGCACAGATCCGCGCAGTCATCCGTGAGAGGACTTTTGATACGGGCGTGATCGTATCGGAAGTGAAGAAGGACATGGAGCAGCCTGAGTCGGTCTATGCACAGTACTTCCATTATGAAGAAGCTGCGGCGAAGATTCCGGGACACCGTGTTCTTGCCCTGAACCGCGGTGAGAAGGAGAAGGTTCTGGGTATCACGGTCCGTGTGGATGAAGATGAGATGATCGGAGCCATCGAGAAGCAGATCATCAGGGCAGACAATCCGGACGCCGGCAATACACTGCAGGCTCTGAAAGATACTTGTGCAGATTCATATCGCAGACTGATCGCGCCTGCGATCGAGAGAGAGCTTCGCAATTCTCTGACGGAGAAGGCGGAGGACGGAGCGATCGAAGTGTTCGGAAAGAACCTGCGGCAGCTTCTGATGCAGCCGCCGATCGCGGGACAGGTCGTCCTCGGATGGGACCCGGCCTTTCGGACAGGTTGCAAGATCGCAGTCGTTGACAGCACCGGTAAAGTTCTGGATACCACGGTGGTTTATCCGACGGCGCCGACAACACCGGCAAAGATCGAAGCAGCGAAGCAGACGATCAAGCGCCTGATCGCGAAATACCATGTCACACTCATTTCCTGCGGAAACGGCACTGCATCGAGGGAATCCGAGCAGGTGATCGCGCAGATCCTGTCGGAAGTCAATGGCGCCGGACCGCAGAAGGTGCACTATGTGATCGTCAATGAAGCCGGAGCTTCCGTCTATTCGGCAAGCAAACTGGCAACGGAGGAATTCCCCGAACTCGATGTGGGACAGAGAAGTGCCGCATCCATCGCGCGCCGCCTGCAGGATCCGCTGTCTGAGCTGGTCAAGATCGATCCGAAGTCGATCGGCGTCGGACAGTATCAGCATGACTGTGATCAGAAGAAACTCGGGGGGAAGCTGGAAGGTGTGGTCGAGACCTGCGTCAACCAGGTCGGCGTCGATCTGAATACAGCCTCCTATTCTCTTCTGGAATATGTCTCCGGCATCACGAAGAAGACGGCTCGATCCATCGTTGACTGGAGAAATGAAAACGGCAGATTTACGGACAGAAGGCAGCTGCTGAAGGTTGCCGGACTGGGTCCGAAAGCATATCAGCAGTGTGCAGGGTTCCTGCGGATCCGCGGAGGCAGCAACCCGCTGGATATGACAGGTGTACATCCGGAGTCCTATGAGGCTGCCGGAAAACTGCTGGAGAAGCTGGGCTACACCCTGGAGGATGTGGAAGGCGGTAAGATCCGCGGTCTGAGTGTGCAGATGAAGGACCGCAGGAAAGCGGAAGAGACAGCGCAGGAACTGGGAACAGGAACCGAGACGCTGATCGACATCGCCTCCGAACTGGAGAAACCCGGACGCGATCCGCGAAGCGACATGCCCAAGCCGGTCCTTCGCTCGGATGTACTGGACATGGAAGACCTGAAGCCGGGAATGATCCTGAAGGGGACCGTGCGGAATGTAATCGACTTTGGTGCATTTGTCGATATAGGAGTGCATCAGGACGGCCTGGTCCACGTATCGCAGATGAGCGATACGAAATATGTCAAACATCCGCTGGATGTTGTGTCTGTCGGGGACATCGTTGAAGTGAAGGTACTCGCAGTCGACCTGGAGCGCAAGAGGATCTCCCTGACGATGAAGCTGGGCGAAGATGCGCCGAAACCGGCGAAGAAAGAGATTCGGCAGGAGAGCGGCGACAGAAGAGGCGGCCGCCAGGGAGCAAACCAGAAGACAGAGAACCGTGGACGCGGGCATGAAGAGCGCCGCAGCCGGAACGAGAACGGCAGGCGCGGGAATGAGAGACGCGGAAACGAGAAGCGCGGTAAAGACGGTGGTCTGGATATGTCCGCCCTGTTGAAAAAATGGAGCTGAAGCGCAGCTGAGGCGGAAAGAAGGCAGTCATGGCAATCTGTGATACCTGTGCATACCTTGCATATGATGAGGAGTACGATGAAGATATCTGTACAATGAACCTGGATGAAGACGATCTTGCCAGATTCTATTCCTCCGATGCAAAGCAATGTCCCTACTACCGCAACGGTGATGAATATGCGGTGGTACGGCACCAGGCAACGTAAATAAAAAAGACAAAGACAGGAAAGACAAGAGCCCGACACTCGTGCAGATCAGCACAGGTGCCGGGCGCTGTTTTGTCCGGGTATTGATTCATCCGGGTATTGGCTCATCCGGGTATTGGTCAGGATTCGCGGGAATTAAACAGGTTGTCCAGGTATTCGCACATTTCGAATACCAGTCCGTCGCAGTGCTGCTTCTTGACCAGTCCGGCTGCCGCCGACTTGGCCAGAAGATTGCGGCACATCTCATCGCCGTGTTTTTCCTTGAAGGTGCGAAGCAGAGCGGAGGCTTCGTCTTTGCCGTATCCTGCCATTCCGAGGATCATATAGGCTGCGGTCAGTGTTCCGCAGACTGAGCCGTGATGCATTCCGCCGCCGAACAGGAACCCCAGATCCATTGCTTTTTCTTTTGAGATGCCGGCAACGTCAGCGAACGGAACCAGCAGGGACTGGGCACAGTTGTAATGCGGCTCCACGATAGCGCGTAGTTTCCGGACTTCTTCCATGTGATTCATAATCGTATCTGTCCTTTCAGTTGAGACTGTCAGTTAAGACTGGTCGGCGGGAACAGCTGTCCTTCGAAGAAATGCTTCCTGCATACCGTGATGTAGGATTCATTTCCGCCCATCATGATCTGCTCTCCGGTACGGACCATCTTTCCATCCTTGACCCTCGCGTTGAAGACTGCCTTCTTGCCGCACCAGCAGACGGTGGGAACCTCTTCCAGGCGGTTTGCGACTTCGAAGAGACGCTGGGAGCCTTCAAACAGGTGGCCGGTGAAGTCGGTGCGTAGTCCGTAGCAGATGACGGGGACATTGAGCTGGTCCACGATCCGGGCAAAGGCATCGACCTGTTTTGCGGAGAGGAACTGTGCCTCGTCCACGATCAGGCAGTCGATGTTTTTGTACTCATCGGATTTACCGGTGAACCATTCCTTTTCAGCCTTCTCCAGAATGTCTTCCACGTAGTCACATTCCGCGCTGATGCCGATTCGTGAGCGGATCGTCTTCTCCCCGTCCCGGTTCTCGATCTTGGGCTTCAGGATCAGGGGATGCTGCCCCTTCTCAAGGTAGTTGTAGCGCACCATCAGTGCGTTTGCGGTCTTGGAGCTGTCCATAGTACCGTAGCGAAAATACAATTTTGCCATAGCTGCTGTCGGTCCTTTCTGTCTCAGCGGCCCAGATATTTTCTGACCTGCTCGCCTGCCTCATAGGACAGTTTCTCTTCGTCTACGCGTGCAAGAACTCCGTTCTCGACGGTCACTTCGCCGTTGACGATCGTGTAATCCACGGCACCCTTCAGCCCGACGGTTCCGAGGACGGACTTCGGATCGAACATGGCACCGACCAGTTCCAGACGGTCAGAGCGCACCAGGAACAGGTCTGCGCATTTGCCGGTCTCGAGACTTCCGATCTCTTTGTCTCTGCCCAGCAGTCTGGCGGATCCCATGGTCGCCATCTTCAGGATGTCGTATCCGGACGGCGCCTTGTCGGAAGAGTTCAGGCGGTGCAGCAGGTATGCGACGCGGATCTCTTCGAGGAGATTCGAACCGTCATTGCTGGCGCTGCCATCCACACCGAGGCCGACCGGGATGTTCATTTCCAGCATCTCCGGGATCCGGGCGATGCCGGAAGACAGCTTCATGTTGGAGATCGGGCAGTGGCAGACACCGGTGCCGGTCTGCGCCAGAAGCTGCAGTTCTTCTGTGTTGAAATGAATTCCGTGGGCGTACCACACGTCGTCACCGACCCAGCCCAGTTTCTCCATGTAAGCGAGCGGTCTCAGACCGACCTTCTCAAGCGTGTAATTCTCCTCGTCCTTCGTCTCGCACAGATGCGTGTGCAGGCGGACGTGGTACTGGCGCGCCAGGACTGCGCTCTCTTTCAGCAGGTCTTCAGAGACAGAAAACGGCGAACACGGTGCCAGCGCGATCCGCTTCATGGCTCCGAAGGAGTTGTCCTGGTATTTTTCGATCAGGCGGACAGAATCCTTCATGATCTCATCGACCGTCTGGACAACACTGTCGGGCGGAAGGCCGCCGTCCTTCTTCGAGCGGTCCATGCTTCCCCTTGAAAAATGCATGCGGACGCCCAGTTCCTGCGCGGCCTGCCACTGTGCTTCCAGCAGGTCTCCGCCGTTTGCCGGAAATACATAATGGTGGTCGAAGACGGTGGTGCATCCATTTTTCATCAGCTCACCCATTGCGGTCAGGGAAGCCAGATATTCTGTTTTTTCAGTCAGGTTTTTCCAGACTTCATACAGGGCGACCAGCCAGTCGAAGAGCTCCAGGTTCTGGACTTCCGGCAGGTTGCGGGAGAAAACCTGATACAGGTGGTGATGCGCATTGACAAGGCCCGGATAAGCGGTCATACCGGTTCCGTCGATCACACGGTCCGCTGTCACATCCAGTCCGGCGCCGATCTGACGGATCAGACCATTCTCAATAAACAGGTCTACATGCTGAGGCATGGAATCGGACGCGTCGCATGTGACAGCTGCGTCCAGATTTTTGATAAGAAGAGTAGCCATGGTTCTACCTCCGATCAGTGAAGTATGGTAATTGGCACGATCTGTTTTCTGTAATGTTCAGACAAGCTGCCATCTTCTCTATCATACCATATTACAGAAAAAAAGGGAGACTGACAAAAAGTATTAATCGTTCCCGCGCGTCGCGCTCCAGTAGGCGGACATGCTCTGTCCCGGAAGTTCGGTCACGTCATCATTCAGGTATTCTCCCAGCCCGAAGGTTGCGGGATTCCAGGCATTGGCTTCCTCAATGCTGCCAAATTCCACCTCCACATACCAGAACTGCGAGGGAAGTCCACGGTCAACCAGATTGACTTCCAGCGTATGACCATCCGGAAGCGCATAGCCTCTGCGGATCTTCTCGATCATCGGCTTGCCGATCATGGTTTTCAGCTCCTGGAACTTATCTTCAGGAACCGCCAGCTCGATCTCCTCTCTTGCAAGCCGCCCGGCGGACTTAAAACAGAGGACATACTGTATGGAAGGCTGCGCACAGCAGGCAGGGTGCTCCACCCGCTC
>OMSN01000003.1 GCA_900313765.1 uncultured Eubacteriales bacterium | reverse complement strand
ATATGTGCTGTCGGTGATTATGCACAAAAAGCGTCGGGAATGTTTGTAAAAAACAACCAAACATGGTGCTTAAACATGTTAACCGATTGACATACGAGCCTCATGATGCTAAATTTTACATATCTGACAACAGTCTATTTTCTTAGGAGGGAAAATCAGATGAGAAAATTAGGTTTGGCAATCGCAACTCTCGCAGTAGCAGCTATGACTGTAACTCCGGTTCTGGCAGCTACCGAGCTCACCGTCTTCAACTCCAAGTCTGAGATCCAGACTCAGTTTGAAGAGGAAGCAACCGCTTACTCTGATGCAGCAGGCGTTGATATGACCGTCACCATGTCCAATGACCCGGTCATCACCCATATGGGAACCAAGTATTCGTCCAACGATCCTTATGTTCTCTCCATGGTTGACGCAAAGGATATCTATTCTCTGACTCCGGAACACGGCATTGACCTTGCTGACCTGGATGCAGCAGCTGACACCGACTATGCGATCGAGATCGATGGCAAGGTTGCAGCTCTTCCGTTCTGTGTTGAGGCCCGCGGCGTAATGTACAACAAGACCGCGATCGAAGACATCACCGGCGAAGAGTTTGATCCGGCAAGCGTTGCTACTCTGGATGATTTCAAGGCACTCCTTGACAAACTGGTCGAGGGCGGCATGGAAGCTCCGGTAGCGATCATGTCTGAGGACTGGTCACTGGCAGCTCATTACATTGCACAGGTCGTTGAAGAGCAGGAAGATCCGGAAGCTTATGTCCAGGCACTGTGTGCAGGCGAAGGCGACATCATCAACAACGAGAAGTTCAATTCTCTGATGGATACCTTTGATGTTCTTATGGAGTACAACTATGCGAAGGATGCAGCTGCTACCGCAGACCGCAACACTTCCGAGGATATGCTGGCATGGGGCGATGTCGCGTTCATGTTCGGCGGCAACTGGGACTGGTCTCTGATCGTTCAGTCCGAGTCTGATTCCGAGATGGGCATGATGCCGGTTCCGCAGAATACGGATGACGGCACCAATGAAAAGCTTGTCGGCGGCGGCTCCAAGTATTTCTTCATCGACAGTTCTGTATCTGAAGAGCAGCAGCAGGCAGCAAAAGATTTCCTGAACTGGATGGCAAAGGATGCAGACGGACAGGATTTCATCACCAACAAATGCGCACTGATTTCCCCGTACAAGAGCAATACTCTTGATGTTGCAGATCCGCTTTCTGTCTGTGTCAAGGCATATGCAGATGCCGGCAGCCTGATCGACAACTACCTGTTCTTCCCGGATGATCACATCACCATGGTAGGTGCTTCCATGCAGAAGTATCTGGGCGGCAAGATCGACAGACAGGGTCTGGCTGATGAGCTGACCGAATACTGGAAAGGTGCAACACCGATTGCACACTGAGTTTATGAACTATAGATCCTGAATCGGATCTGAAACCGGGAAGGGGGTATCGGCAGATACCGGTGCCTCCTTCCCGCTCTTATGTATATTAGTAGGGAGACTGACATGAAAAGAAATACTATGTCTTACAAGGTCAGACAGTACCTCATGTTTGCCGGTCCCGCGACGCTTTTATTCTGTGGTGTTGTTGTCATTCCTCTGATCTATGGTCTGTATCTGACCTTTACCAGCTGGGACGGCATCTCCACAACAAAACCGTTTGTAGGATTTGCCAACTATGCAGCGGCATTCGGCGATGGGGACTTCTGGGTTGCTTTGGGCAGAACACTGATCTACTCAGCGATCGCAGTCATACTGGTAAACGTAGTAGCATTCCTTCTGGCTTACATGGTCACAAGAGGAATCAAGGGACAGAACTTCTTCCGCGCAGGTTTCTTCATTCCGAACCTGATCGGCGGTATCGTTCTCGGTTATATCTGGCAGTTTGTTTTCAATAAGGCGTTCACCGCAATCGGTGCAAACCTGAACATCGGCTTCCTGAAGAACTCATGGCTCAGTACGCCTCACGGCGCAATGGCATGTATGATCATCGTAGCTGTCTGGCAGTATGCAGGCTACATGATGCTGATCTATGTTGCAGGATTCATGAGCGTATCCAAGAGCCTGATCGAAGCGGCTCAGATCGACGGATGCACCCAGTCACAGGCAACCTGGAAGGTTATCGTTCCTCTGATGAGGTCCTCTTTCGTACAGTGCCTGTTCCTGACCATCACAAGATGCTTCATGGTCTACGATGTCAACCTGTCCTTGACAAACGGCGAACCTTACAATTCGTCAGTCATGGCAGCAATGCATGTCTACCGCACCGCATTTACCAACCGCGCGTTTGGTACCGGTCAGGCGGAGGCATTGATCCTGTTCATTGTCTGCGCGATCGTCGGTGTCACGCAGGTCTATATCGGACGTAAAGGGGAGGTGGCTGCGTAATGTATGAACTTGAAAATGCAAAGGCGGCTCGCCACAGAAAGATCGTCAATGCGATCATGTGGGTTGTCCTTCTTGTCCTGTTTATCGCATTTATCTTCCCGTTCATCATCGCGTTGCTGAACGTGTTCAAGGCAAATGCAGATATCAACCGTTTCCCTCTGTCTCTGGTTGGACCGCGTAAAGGATTTATCCTTGACAACTTCCCGACTGCCATGACCAAGATGCATTTCTGGAGGGTATTTGGGAATTCCGCGATCATTACGATCACTTCAACAGTGCTCACCCTGCTCTTCGCAGGTATGTGTGCATTCGTTGTTACCCGTAATAACTGGGTTGCCTGCCGGCTGATCTTTGCGCTGATGATCGCATCCATGGTCATTCCGTTCCAGGTTCTGATGATCCCGATCGTCTCCATCTATGGCGGTACGCTGAACGTCCTGAACCACAGACTGACACTGATCCTGATGCATACCGGATTCTCTGTATCAATGGCTACATTCATGTACAGTGGCGCGATCAAGACCAACATTCCTCTGGAACTTGAGGAAGCAGCTCTGATCGACGGATGCACCAGATGGCAGACCTACTGGAAGGTTGTCTATCCGCTGCTCGGGCCGACGACCGCAACTGTTGCGATCATCGATGCCATGGCATTCTGGAACGACTATCTGCTTCCGAGCCTGATCCTTACCAAGCAGAATCTGTACACGATCCCGATCGCAACGCAGATGTTCTACGGAGCATACGCGTCTGACATGGGCTGCATCCTTGCGGCACTGATCCTTGCGATGCTGCCGATCCTGATCCTGTATCTGGTCATGCAGAAGTACATCGTCGAGGGTGTTACCTCCGGCGCTGTCAAGGGCTGATGTTTCCGGGTATCTGCCGGTAACAGAAAGAAACGACAGTATATGATGTGCGGGTGCAGCGGTTTTTTTACAGATCCGCTGCACCCGTTTTCTCTCAGTGAGGGAGAGAACGATGAAAATCAGCGAAAAACTGCTTAAAGTCAGAGAATATGAAGAAGAGATGGGAAACCGGATCCCGCAGGAAGACAGACCTGCGTTTCATCTGTCCAGCCGCGTTGGCTGGATGAATGACCCCAACGGATTCTCATTTTACCAGGGGAAATACCACCTCTTTTATCAGTACTATCCGTACAATACGGTATGGGGACCCTGCTACTGGGGGCATGCGGTGTCGGAGGATCTCATTCACTGGGAGTATCTGCCGGCGGCGCTGGCACCGGATGAGGAGTATGACACAGACGGATGCTTCTCCGGTTCGGCAGTCACTCTTCCGGACGGAAGCCAGATGCTGATCTACACGGGTGTCGTGCGCAAGGAACTGGAGGACGGAGTGACCCGGGAGATCCAGCACCAGTGCCTTGCCTTCGGGGACGGGGTACACTATGAGAAGTATGAAGGCAATCCGGTCCTGGAGGGCAAGGATCTTCCTGAAGACTGCAGTCCCTATGATTTCCGGGATCCCAGCATCATACAGCTGGAGGATGGCACATACAGGTTCGTAGCCTGCTGCGGAACCTTGAACCGGGATGCGAGGATCGTAAGGTTCACCAGCCCGGACGCCATACACTGGAGCCGGGGCAAGACACTGATCCAGAACAACGAGCGGTTCGGGAAAGTCTGGGAATGCCCGGACTTCTTCCGGATGGGAGACAAGTGGGTCCTCCTGTGCAGCCCGATGGACATGTTACCGGAAGGCTTTGAGTATCACAACGGAAACGGTACCCTGTGCCTGATCGGAGATTATGACGAAGAGAGGGAAGTCTTCATACCGCAGCATGACCAGGCGATCGACTACGGAATTGATTTCTATGCGACGCAGACAATCCTGACACAGGACGGAAGAAGGATCATGATGGCGTGGATGCAGAACTGGGACACCACCCCGGGATACCGGCTGGATCCCACCAGCTGGTTCGGACAGATGACGATCCCCAGGGAACTGTCTGTCAGGAACGGGCGGCTGTATCAGTATCCGATCCGTGAACTGGATCAGATCCGCCGGAATCCGATTCATTTTGAAAATGTATATGTCAGCGGAGAGATGGAGCTGGAAGGCGTACGGGGACGGATGGTCGATCTGGAGATCGAACTGAGGAGTGCGGACCCGGAACAGATCTATGAGAAGTTCACCATCAAGTTTGCAGCCGGCGGCCGTTATTATACAATGCTGAGCTATCACCCCAGGGACCAGATCATGAAGATCGACCGAAAGTTCTCCGGTTCCCGCAGGGCAATCATCCATCAGCGAAGAGCACTGGTTCCGTCGGAAAACGGACAGATCAGGATCAGGCTGCTGCTGGACCGCTACAGCGCGGAGGTTTTCCTGAATGACGGCGCGCAGACGATCACTGCGAACCTGTATACGGATATCGGCGCGCAGAGGATTACTTTCTCTGCCCAGGGCGCTGTATCCATGAACCTGGCAAAATATGACCTGATACCGTGAGAGTATAATCAAAAGAGTACGAAACAGGACAGCAGTCCCTGACATTGCATAACCGGATGTCAGGGACTGTTTTCTGTGTTATACTGTGAAGGCGCGCCTGAAAAGCGCCGGCAGAAACTGTTGGAAAGAATCTGTGAGGGACCGAAAACAGCAGGGACACAGCTGTTATGGATACAGAAGGGATACATATGAGTCACGAGGAACAGTTTGAGCGCACCCGTCTTCTCCTGGGGGAGAGCGCTTTGGAGAAACTGCACAATGCCAGGGTTGCGATCTTCGGCATTGGAGGCGTGGGCGGTTATGTCGCGGAGGCTCTTGCAAGAAGCGGTGTAGGGTCCCTGGTACTGGTGGATCATGATACGGTGTCGGTGACGAATCTGAACCGGCAGATCATCGCGCTTCACAGTACGCTGGGAAGAAATAAAGTGGATGTCATGGCAGAGCGGATCGCCGATATCAATCCGATGGCCAGAGTGGAACCCAGATGCTGTTTCTACTTGCCTGAAAATGCGGATGAATTTGATTTTTCTTCTTATTCCTATGTGGTGGATGCGGTGGATACCGTGACTGCCAAACTGGAGATCATTCAGAGGGCAAAGAAGAGCGGTGTGCCGGTGATCAGCAGTATGGGAGCCGGCAACAAGACCGATCCAACCAGATTCCGCGTGGACGATATCTATCAGACTTCCATCTGCCCGCTTGCCAGGGTGATGCGAAGGGAGTGCAGAAAACGCGGCATCCGGGATCTGAAGGTGGTTTATTCCACAGAAGAACCGGTTCTGCCGATGGAAGAACTCAGAGACGATTCGGGAAAGAAGGTAATTCCCGGCAGTATGGCATATGTTCCTTCTGCAGCAGGGCTTGTCCTTGCGTCAGAAGTAGTCAGGGATCTCATCATATGATCATTTCGGAATTGTTTGTCTTATTTATTTTTTACAGTTTTCTGGGCTGGGTATGGGAAACGATCTATTGTACGGTCCAGACAGGTCATTTTCAGAACAGAGGGTTCCTGTTCGGCCCGGTGTGCCCGATCTACGGAGTTTCCATCCTGCTTGTACAGCTTCTGTGCCGCTATGGAAGGGGATTCCTGAATGCACAGGCACCTGTGTGGAAGGTGTTTCTGATCTGTGCTGCCGGCAGTGCGGTGGTGGAATACTCCACGCACTGGTACCTGGAGAAACGGTTTCACGCAAGGTGGTGGGATTATTCCAATATCCCACTGAACATCAATGGCAGGATCTGCCTTCCGGTGACGCTGTGCTTTGGCGCCGGGGGCGTGGTGATCGTGCGGTATATCCTGCCTGTCTTCGAGAGCGCGGGGAGCCAGATTCCGAAGCTTGCATGGGAGAGCGTATCACTGGTTCTGATGGGACTGTTTGCAGCTGACTTTGCTCTGACAGAAGCAGCACTGAACAGCCTTCTTCAGAGGATCGAAGGCTTCGAAAATGAATTCAATGCCCGGGCCGAGAGCGCATATGCAGTGGTTGCCGGCAAACCGGCACAGGTTGGCAGCAAAGTGAAAGGGCTCGAAGAAGAATTCAGGAAGAAGGTGTACAGTGCAGCCGGCGGCCTGAGCAGACGGCAGAGGCACATCATGAGAAATATCCGCTCCTTCAGGCCTGCCCGGGTATATCATTATTCACTTCACGCGGGACAGAAACTCAAGGAGGCTCTTCTGGAGCTGCGCCGCCGCCCAAAGGACTCTTGATTCTTACTGAGGAAAACGATAAGATATTGGATAGTCTTCCGGACATGCATCAGGAAGAGAACATCTGGAGAATGGCTGGATAAGGAGAAGCTGAAATGCTCGAGTTAAGGAACGTTTCATTTGCGGTGGATGGAGATGAAGGAGAGAAAGAGATCGTCCGGAATCTGAACATGACCGTAGAGGATGGAAAATTTGTTGTAATTACCGGGCCGAACGGCGGCGGCAAGTCTACGCTTGCCAAGCTGATCGCAGGGATCGAGACTCCCTCTGAGGGTCAGATCTTTCTGGACGGACAGGATATCACGGATCTTGGAATCACGCAGAGAGCCAATCTGGGGATTGGGTATGCGTTTCAGCAGCCGGTCAAGTTCAAGGGAATCCGCGTCTATGATCTGCTGAGGATCGCTTCCGGGCAGACCATCAATATCAAGGAAGCCTGCGGTTATCTGTCCGAGGTTGGCCTGTGCGCGAAGGACTATATTGAACGTGAAGTGAATGCATCTCTGTCCGGCGGCGAGCTGAAGAGGATCGAGATCGCAACCGTTCTGGCAAGAAAGACCCGCCTGTCGGTATTCGATGAGCCGGAGGCCGGGATCGACCTGTGGAGCTTCCAGAATCTGGTCCGTATCTTTGAGAAGATGCAGACGGAGACCAGGGACAGTTCGATCCTTGTGATCTCTCATCAGGAGAGGATTCTGAATATTGCCGATGAGATCATCGTGCTGAGTGGAGGCCGGATCGAGAGACAGGGAACCAGAGATGAGGTCCTGCCGAAGATCCTTGGTACGGATGCCGCGGTGGACGCGTGTGCCAGACTGAATGGACAGGGGGTGTCTTGATATGCTGCAGATGGATGAGATACAGAAGAGACTCCTAAATGAGGTTGCGGATCTGCATGATGTTCCGACAGGGGCGTACAATTTCCGTGCGAACGGAACTTCAGTCGGAAGAAAGAGTACTGCAAACATCGACATCGAATCCAAAGAGGACGGAAGCGGCCTGGAGATCACAGTGAAGGACGGGACGAAGGATGAGAGCATCCATATCCCGGTCGTGCTCAGTGCCAGCGGCCTTACGGAAACCGTCTACAATGACTTCCATGTGGGAAATGATTGTGACGTGCTGATCATCGCCGGCTGCGGGATCGACAACTGCGGTAAGCAGGATTCCGAACATGACGGTATTCATCGTTTCTGGGTCGGAAAGAATTCCAGGGTCAAATATGTGGAGAAGCATTATGGCTCAGGAGATGGCCAGGGAAAGCGTATCCTCAATCCGGTGACAGAGGTCTATATGGATGAGGGAAGCTCCATGGAGATGGAGATGGTCCAGATCAAGGGCGTCGACTCTACGCAGAGATCGACCGTCGCAGAACTGGGTGAGGGCTGTCATCTGGTGGTCAGGGAGAGACTGATGACCCATGGCGTGCAGCAGGCAATCAGTGACTACGATGTGAGACTGAACGGTGACGGTTCCAGCGCGGATATCGTATCCAGAGGTGTCGCGAGAGATCATTCCTATCAGAAACTGGATCTGAAGATCGTCGGTAATGCGGTTTGCAGCGGTCATACCGAGTGCGATTCCATCATTATGGATGAAGGCCGGATCCTTGCGGTTCCGTCCCTTGAGGCAAACAGCGTGGAAGCTGCTCTGATCCACGAGGCGGCCATCGGAAAGATCGCCGGAGAACAGCTGACAAAACTGATGACGCTGGGACTTACGCAGGCAGAAGCCGAGGAACAGATCATCAATGGTTTCCTGAGATAAATCTGGGACAGAGAATGAAGATAACAGTATTGACCATATTCCCTGAGATGTTCGGGGACTTTCTGAAAGAGCCTGTGATCGCACGGGCTCTTTCGCGCAATATTGCGCAGATAGAGATCCTGGATATCAGGAAATATGCCGGCGGGAGCTTTCGACATATCGATGATGATCCATATGGCGGCGGGGCTGGGATGGTGATGCGCTGCGGCCCGGTCCTGGATGCGCTGGAGAGCGTAAGGACCTGTGAGAGTTATGTCGCGGTCATGACGCCGGCGGGCAGAAAGTATATACAGAAGACGGCGCATGCGTTCGCCGCAATGAAGCACCTGATCCTGATATGCGGTCATTATGAAGGGCTGGATGAGCGGATCCTGAACCATGCAGACGGCGTGTTCACCATAGGAGACTATGTGCTGACGGGAGGCGAACTTCCTGCAAAGGTCGTGATGGACTCCGTGATCCGTCTTCTCCCGGGAGTTCTGCGCAGCGAGGCGACTCAGGAAGAATCCTTTGAGCAGGGCATACTGGAACATCCCCAGTATACGAAGCCCGCGGACTGGAAGGGGGAGAAGGTCCCGCAGGTGCTGCTGTCCGGTGACCATGAAAAGATCCGGGCCTTCCGGGAACGGGAAGCACTCCGTATCACCCGGGAGAGAAGGCCGGATCTTCTGAATGAATCGCTCAATGAAAATGAACAGGAAACGGCAGAATCTCAGTGACGACTGCGGATCAGCGCTGTGTGTCCATCTGATCGATCACGCTGAGCAGCGCATCGGTCTTCTCCTCGGTGGTTGACCAGGATGTGCAGAAACGGATCATAGATCGATGATCGTCGATCTTTTCCATAAAACCGTAGGAGACCTTCCCGCTGAGAGGATCGAGCAGAGAATTGTCAATGGCAAAGAAGATCTGGTTGGTGGGAGAGTTCACACTGAGCTCGAAGCCTTTTGCAAGAAGCTTCTCCCGGATGCGTGCGGCGCAGCGGATGGCAGTCTCTCCGATCTGTTCGTACAGATGATCGGTGAACAGAGCCTGGAACTGGACTCCCAGCAGGCGTCCTTTGGCAAGAAGCGCTCCGTGCTGCTTGATCTGTCCGGTCAGGCGCGGCACCATCCCTCTGCGGGTGAATATGACCGCTTCCCCGAACAGCAGTCCGCATTTCGTACCGCCGATGTAGAAGACATCGCACAGGCGGCCAAGATCCGCAAGCGTGACATCATTTTCCGGAGCAGCCAGGGCGTATGCCAGTCTGGCCCCGTCCACAAAGAGCGGGAGACCATATTCTCTGCAGACACTGCTGATCTCTTCCAGCTCTTCCAGACTGTACAGGGTTCCGTACTCGGTCGGCTGGGAGATATAGACCATACCGGGCATCACCATGTGTTCCCAGTTGGCATCTGCCCTTGCATCGTTGGTATACTGCCGGATGGAGGATGCTGAGATCTTTCCTTCTACGGTCGGAAGAGGAAGCGTTTTGTGTCCGCAGTATTCGATGGCGCCTGCCTCATGGACTGCGATGTGTCCGGAAGAGGGGCAGAGAACGCCGCTGCACGGAGGCAGCAGGCAGTCGATCACAAACTGGTTGGTCTGGGTTCCGCCAATGAGAAAACGGACTTCGCCGTCCGGAAGGCTGCAGGCCTCCAGAATCCGCCGCTGTGCGTCGCGGCAGTACGCATCTTCACCGTATCCCTCGGTTGAGACCAGATTGGTCCTGCTCAAGGCATCCAGGACTGCCGGATGTGCGCCCTCCATGTAATCGGAAGAAAAAAACAGTGTATCTGTATTCTGAGACATATCGATCAACACCTCAATTCTGAATCGTTTATTCACCTATGATAGCACAATTCATTTTCGAAGGAAGATATTCTTTTACAGACGGGCGAACCGGATCTGCAGATACTGTAAAAAGATGAACGGTTTTACTGGTAAACGCGTGGGAAAATGCTATTATAGGAGAAGATATCAATCAATGTGTCTATGTTGACAGACAGGTATCAGGGGAGGATGTGTATGAAAAAGTATTTGATCTGTTTGTTTGCTGTGATGGTGCTCATTTTTATGCCTGGGGGCACAGGCGGGGCAGATACCGCCTATGCAGACAATCCCGACGCGACCGGATGGGTCCAGGAGGATGGCGGGATCTATTATTACAATGCCAGTCACCAGAGAGTAACCGGAAAAAAGAAGATAGATAACAATTACTATTATTTCCGGAAAAAAGGTAAGAAACGTGGGCAGCTGCGCACCGGGATCGTAAAGCTCAAAGGAAATGAATACTATTTCAAGAAGACCGGAAAGGTCGGTGCGATCGGAAGAGGAGTGAACGGCTGGGTCACTATCAAGAACCGCGGACGCTGCTACTGTCAGAACGGACTGATCCTGAAGAATCAATGGATCGATAATTACTATGTCACGGGCAGTGGAGCCATGAGTTCCCAGTCCTATCAGATGTTTAAGCTGGTGAAGAAAACCGTCAAGAGCCTGTGCAGCAATTCAATGACCAAGATGCAGAAACTGCGTAAAGTGTATGAATATCTGTGCAGTTCTCGCTTTACTTATGTGACGAAGCGTCCGTTTTCCTATTCACCGACGTGGCGTCTGACTTATGGGTATGAGATGCTGACGACCCACAGTGGGGTCTGCTATAATTTCTCGGCAGCGCTTGCGTATATGGCACGCTATATCGGATTCGAAGATGTCCGTGCCATTGCCGGGGAACTGCTGTATCTGGAGGGTTACTGGGATCTGCACTCCTGGACAAAGATCAAGATCAACGGTACCTGGTATGTGTTCGACGCCTCCATGGAGCATGGCGGCAGAGGCGATTTCTACATGAAGAGTTACGCAGGCACAGGAAGGAAGTACAGGGAATGGTCACACCTGTGAGGCGGCATGTGCCTTCAGAAATTGAATAAAATGCTGAAGATCATCCTGCAGTATGTATCCGGAACGATAAACCAGGTACAGGCTGCGGGATGAAATTGTCTTGGGGAATTCAAAGGAGATCAGCCTCCTTCCGCTCAGGTAATCCTGCGCGGCAAGTCTTGAGATCAGAGATACACCCAGACCACCGGCCACCATGTTTTTGATGGCTTCCTGGTCATTGGCCCGGGCTGTGATCTGGAGCTGGTCTTCGCTGATCCCGGCTGACAGAAGGATCTCGTCTGCCTTTTTGCCGCTCCCGCTTCCTGCTTCACGCAGGATCAACGGCTCATTCTGCAGAATCTGGAAAGCATTCGCATCCGATTCTTTCAGAGCAAGGAAATGTTCATTGACAGGAGCGATGAGAATGATCCGGTCATCGCACAGATGCTCCCAGGCAAGTGCGTCCGAGGCTGGCTTCATGCCGATGATGCCCAGGTCATAGATTCCTTCCAGAAGGCCGTCCATCACGCCGGTACTGTCTGACTGGTGGATCACAAAGTAGGACTCCGGGTATTTGGCGGCGAAGGAGGGGAGGATCTTGGGCAGCAGGTAGGCGGACGGGATCGTGGATGCGCCAAGTGACAGTATGTGACGATCCTGTACGGAACAGTTCGCGATCATGCGGTCGCGCATCGCAAGAATATTTACCGCATACTCATAGAGCTGCTTTCCGACAGGAGTGACTTCAAGGCTCTTGGTCGTACGGATGATCAGCCGGACGCCGAGTTCGGTTTCCAGCTGATGGATGTGCATGCTGACGGTAGGCTGCGAGATATACAGTTCCTGGGAAGCCTTTGTAAAACTGAGATTGCGGACTACTTCCACAAAGGACTGGAGCTGTTTGAATTCCATAGAGGTTCCTCCGGCCGTGTTCACACGGATCATATTTTATCGGGAACAAAGGCAGGTATCGCGGTCACTGCCGCGTATACGGCCATCATCCACAGAGGCTGAACCCCATGGATAGACTTCAGGTAGAGATAAGTCGGAAGAAGCATCTGCAGGGGTTCCATGATCGTCAGGTCGGCAAAGACCGGCGTCAGGAACAGGCATGCGCACAGAACGATCGGCACGGATGACGCGATCAGGGTCATTTTCCTGAGAATGACCCGCAGCAGGTTCGCGAATCCGGCAGCACACAGAAGGAACAGGACCATGGACGGCAGTTCCTTCTTCCAGGATGTAAATGAGCCGCTCAGGTACAGAGCAATGTACGCGGCAAGTCCCAGATCAGCCATGGGAAGAAGAATGCATCCATAGTAGAACAGGGATTTTTTCTGCGGGCTGATCCAGACAAACCTTCCCTTTCGGATATCGTCGCACAGGTACAGAACGGCGGCCAGGGCGGTCAGAGTAAGGAGGACCGCCAGAAGTCCCCGCATCGGAGACGATATGTACTGCCTGGCAGCTTCATCACTGATACGTTCCCCATCCATGTATTCCAGGTCAAAGAAATCATATTCCACAGCGCTGTCGCCGCGGACAGTCTCTGCGTATTCATCCCGTTCCTCGCCGGAAAAAGTGCCCAGATCAGGATGGGAGCGAAGCCATACTTTGAGGACCGCGGTCTCCATGTCGCGGTACATTTTGCTGAACAGCTGCTCGCGGGTCATCTTCGAGACAACGTCGTTCGTCGCTGTGTAGCAGATGATCTGATGCTCCTTGAGATCATCGGACCCGCTCCCGAACAGAGCGCCAAGCATGGAGAGGGCTCCGTCGTTCAGATTGCCGGTCTCCTGCGCGCCGTAGGCAGCAAAAAGCTCATCCAGATCCTCCGGGAATACGATCCCGAGTCTTGCTTCCCCTGCTGAAACCGTCTCTTTGACCGTTTCGCCGTCCGGACAGCGGATATAGCGGACTGCCGGTGAATCGTCATGTGTCAGTTTGTCAATGACTGCATGGGCTGTGTGATCGTCGGCTCTTCCCGGTGCGACCGCCACAGTGACAAGACTGCCCGACTGCCCGGCTGCCATTCTCACACCCAGTACAAGGACAGGGATCAGGGCAAGAAGAACCAGGAAGACAGGCTGTTTCGTGATTCGTTTATTCAGAAGGACTGCCTGAGTGAAGGTGTGCTGTATGTGTTTCATCAGGAACCTCCCTTCGAAGTGAGCTTCCTGTGTCGGAGCAGGACAGCCAGCAGTACCAGAACCCCGGTCCATGCGAAGATGTACGCAGCCAGCTCCAGGGAAGAAGGATCGTGTTTTGCCGACAGCTGCAGATAGCGGAGCGCATGCCCTGTAGGAAGCACGCCGGAGATCTTCTTCAGCGTCTGGGGCATGGTCTGCACGGTATAGAAAACACCCGATGCATAGGACAGCGCAATCATGGTAAGGAACTGCATGAGTACACCGGTGATCAGGTTGGGCGACAGCTCATAGAGCAGGATATCGATGGCGGCTGCCAGCAGGACGATGGGCAGAAAATGGGGACTGTAGCGAAGAAATCCCTTGATGAACTGATATCCGGATATACCGAAGGCGGAAAACGGGATCGGCATATGGCTCAGTGCAACCGCTATGAGCGGAAGAAACAGAATACAGATCGCTGTCAGCAGTACCGCAAGGCTGATGTATTCTGCCAGGATCTGAAGCCCGGATCCAAGATGGCGTACTCTCAGAAGCCTTCCCAGGGCATGATCCGAGCGCACAAAAGAGCCTGCGCACATGATCCCGAGAAGCATGATGAGCAGGAATACCATTGCGATCAGGTAGAAGCTCTCAATGGAGAGCTGTGAGGACGTTTTTACATATTTGACCCGGTAGATCCGGTTCCTGTGCAGGATATCCTGAAGGGTCATAAACAGCAGATCCGTCTGTGCATCTGCGATCACGTCAGGGTCTGATATGCCGCTGGCGATGTGATAATCCGCCAGGGCCTCCGAACCGTTGTGAATGGAACTGATAATGGATGAGACGGAATCTGCCAGCTCCCGGATCAGAAGCACGGTGATCCCTGAATCGCTTGCCGGCAGGACCAGCGACATCTTGCCGGTCCCTCCGGCCAGAAGCGTATCGACCAGACCCTCGGGTACTATGACAGCACCCAGGATCTTTCCGGAACGGATCTTTGCCACCGCATCCTTCCGGTTTTTGCAGGTGATGAAGTTCACTTCCTCAGAGGATGAATCCAGGTTTTTCAGCATGGAGAAAGCCGTGTCCAGGTAGCCGGAGGTGGCAGTACCCACAACACCGATACTGATCCTGGCATCCTCATCCCCGCCGGACAGATCTTCCGTGCGCTCTGACTGAAGGTAGAGCATGCCGCCCAGTGACAGACACAGAAACAGTGTCATGATGCACATGGCAGGATATATTTTCATAACTGCCTTTATACGCAGGTATGTGTAAGTGACAAATCGGGACATATCGGAATCAGTACTCCTAACTCAGCTGCGAAGCAAGCTTCTCCATATCGTTGTCAAAATGATATTCAGAAGCGGTTCCGTCTTTCAGAATGTATGTCCGGCTGCATGCTTCGATCTCCGTCTTCTCATGTGTGGCGATCAGAACGATTCCGCCGCCCTCACAGAACAGGTGCAGATACCGGATAATGAGTTCTTTTGCGGACAGGTCCAGCGCGGCGCCTGGTTCATCCAGAAGCAGGACGGACGGATGGTGTGCCAGTGCACAGGCGATCGAGAGACGTTTTTTCATTCCGCCGGACAGATTCCGGACATTTTTGTGCAGGAACTCGGTGATCTTCAGTTCTTTCAGGATCCCTTCCTCCAGTTCCCGCCTCAGTGTGCCCCGGCTGCCGGTATACCACAGCCGGAGATTGTCCAGCGCAGTCAGTTCTTCCAGGAGCGGTGTGGACTGCGGAACATAGCCGATCAGACGGGAAGCAACGCCTCGGTTCTTCAGAAGATCTGTCTTCTTTCCATTTCCATCTTCATATAGAAAGGATCCGGAATCAGCGCGCAGAGTACCTGCCAGAATCGACAGCAGCGTCGATTTCCCGCATCCGTTCTTTCCCAGAATACCGATCATACTTCCCTGATCCGCCTCCAGGCTGACACCGGACAGGACCTGTGCCCTGCGGTAATGTTTGTGAATCCCGTCTATCGTTACCTTCATAGAAAGCCTTTCATTGATTGTCAGTGTATGTACATGATGCGTTATTGAACAGTACCAATGTACCACATTCCATCATTGCATGAAAGTTATGATTTTGGTATATTGTGCACAAGGGAAGCACTTTGCCCGGATAAGATATTCGATCTGATGAACTGACACAATCCAGTTACTTGAGGAGGAATTGATTATGGCGAAAATAAAACATTTGCTGCGTACCGCAATGGCATCTGGTATTGCACTGGCGCTTGCTGTCATGCCGTCTGCCGCTCTGGCACAGGACGATGTCTCAGAGGGTGTGGAAGCGCTTGTTGAATCAGCCTCTGAGATCGCGGAAGAAGCTTCGCAGACTCTTCAGACAGCAAGAGAAGGATATATTAATGTAACCGTCGAAGATCCGATGCGTGCTGCAATCTCGGAACTGGCAGGCAATACGGACGATATGTCATGGGTCAAGAACGCAGAACTTCTGATGCAGGAAGTGCCGAACGAGAGCGGCGGCGCGGATGCGGAGGTGACGCTGCTCTTTAACGATACCGAACTGTACCATCTGCAGCTGTCCTATGACGCGCAGGCACAGGTTCTGTACGCACTGTGCCCTGAACTTCTTGACCAGGCCATGGCACTTCCCTTCCAGGCAGTGCAGGATACCGGTACCCAGATCATGGATCAGATACCGCCCGAGATCCTGGAGGAGATCGGAGCCCTCCTGGTGGAACTTGGTGAATTCTTTGAGGATATCCCGGCGCAGACGCTTCAGCAGAGCGCGATGAAGTATCTGGGGACACTGAGCAGTTATATTACCGTGGAGCAGGGAATTGCCACAGCAACCGCCGGAACGCTGTATACGGAAATCAATACTGTCTCGTATAAGGTCTCTGCAGAGGATATGAGGGTAATGGTCCCGCAGCTGCTGCAGCTGCTGTCGGAGGATCAGGTCCTGGAGCAGACGCTGAAGAGCGATTTTGTGAGCCATGTGCTCCGCATTGCGATGCAGCAGGCAGGCGTAGGCGTACAGATCTCCGGGGATGACCTGTACACTCTGATCAGCTCTTTCCTTGCACAGAAGGCACAGGCCGATTACTCAGATCTGTACGGATTCCGCCTGACGGTGGGAACAACCAATGACGGAAAACCTGCAAGCATCAGCCTGGCGATAGAGACAGGCGAAGTGACTGCAGATCTGCTCAGCATTGATATGATTACGGATGATACGAATTACGCAGCGGAACTGAAGATCGGTCCGGCTCTTGCTTCCGAGATCGGTCTGGACGCTTCTGGTGCCAGCGGTATCGTGGCCCAGGGATATCTTGAGCAGAATCTCCTGTATCAGACGGTCAGTGTCAATGTTAACGGTGAGAACATACCGGTATACGATGTTTCCGGACTGAATCTGGAACAGCTTGAAGAGGGAAAACTGGTCGGAATCATTACCGCATATACCGATAACAGGACGTACACCCATGATTTCGATGTTGCCGAAGACGGGACCAGAAAGATGGATCTGTATATCAATGAAGACCTCTGGTGCACGGTAACCGGAGATCTGTATGAGGCAGATGAACTGGAGCTGGATGAATTCGACACTTCCGATGCGATCACCGTGAGCGATGAGGAGAGCCTGGCTGCCTATATGAGAGGGGCCAAGGTGACCCGTATGCTGGAGAAGCTGGCGGATGCGGGTGTGCCGCAGGGATATGTGGACAAGCTCACCAGCAGTGAGGCATCCACGGAATCTTCCCGTGAGAATACAGTGGAACTGGATGCTGCTTCATGAGATGCAGCAGGAGTGACGGCCGACATGCATAACAGGGGAGACCCTGTAAAACACTGAATACACAGATAACAGGCAGCGCCCGCAGGTTTTCCTGCGGGCGCTGTTTATATGCAGTATTGTACGATAAAACGATCAGACGAACTTGTTAAGGTCGGGATCATACGCATAGTCGATGGCGGAGAGTTTCTCCTCGATATCATCCCGGTCGGCATTGAAGAATGCGCACAGTTCATCCAGAGACTCAAATTCATCTCTCAGCTGGGTGTTTACCACGCTGAGGAGCATCATAGGATTGTTCGGCAGCAGACTTGCCATGGCAGAACTCTCTTTCCATTCATGTGATTCGGATCGAACAGGCTGCCCCAGATTATAGGCTTACCGGACGATGCTTGTCAATGACTGCCTAAACTGATATTATTTCTGGAGAATCCGATTCCCGATATTGATAAGGAGATTAGCATATGCTGGAAAGACTGAGAAATATGGAACCGCTTTCGGGCCAGGAAGAGTACAGGATCCGCAGCAGACTTCGGAACATAATCCTCCTGCTTGCAGGTATGGTGCTGGCTTTCGCAATCTGGGCGATCGTACAGAAGAAGGGTTTCTCGCCGGTGTACTATGTGATCATAGTAGTGTTCCTTCTGTGCAACTGGCTCCTCATGGATGTTGCCCCGCTGTTCTTTTGCAGGGCGATTGCCGGAAGGACAGACAGGCAGGTCAGTGCATTTTTCAAACTGATGGGACTTGGCCTGCTCGGCAATCTCGGCCTTGGATGGTTCCTGCTGGCGATGAACAATCAGTCGATCTATGGTGCCCTCGTGTATCTGATCAGTACTATGGCTGGAAGAAAGCAGAGAGAGATCTATTTCAGCAAGGATGAAGAAGCAGAAAAGGAACCAGCGCCCAAGAAGCCTGAGAAGGAGCCGGATCATCTTCCGACTGCGGCAGACAGGATGAACAGGCTCAATGAGCTCAGCCGGCTTGCAGATCAGGAAGCAGGCCTGCCGGCGGAAGAAGTACAGGATACAGAGAACGCAGAAGATACAGAGAACGTACAGGATACTGTGAACGTACAGGATACAGAGGCAAACGATGGATCTGTTTGAGTATGCTGCAGGAATGAAGAAAGAGACCGGAGCGCCTCTTGCTTCCAGAATTCGTCCCCGGACGCTGGAAGAGGTGGTCGGCCAGCAGCATATCATTGGCAGAGGGTGCATGCTGGAGCGTGCGATCCGCGCCGATAAGCTGACGTCCATCATCTTCTACGGACCTCCCGGCACCGGCAAAACGACGCTGGCTCAGGTGATCGCCCACACGACCGCTGCGCAGTTCCGGCAGATCAATGCAACCGCTTCCGGCAAGAAGGATATGGAAGAGGTGGTTGCCCAGGCAAAACAGACCCTGGGCATGTATGGCAGGAAGACGATTCTGTTCATCGATGAGATCCACCGGTTCAACAAGGCACAGCAGGACTATCTGCTTCCTTTCGTGGAGGACGGGACGATCGTCCTGATCGGTGCCACCACCGAGAATCCGTATTTTGAAGTGAACGGAGCGCTGCTCTCAAGGTCGATCATATTTGAATTAAAACCTCTTACAAGCCGGGACATCGGACTGCTCCTGGACAGAGCAGTGTCGGACCGGGAGAGAGGCATGGGGGCATTTGATGCCGTCCTTGAGGAAGATGCGAAGCGGTTCCTTGCTGATGTCAGCAACGGTGACGCGAGATCTGCGCTGAATGCGCTGGAACTGGGTGTGCTTACCACGGACAGAAGTCCGGACGGAAAGATCCATATCACGCTGGACGTTGCTTCCGAATGCATCCAGAAGCGCGTGAACCGGTATGACCGGGATGGCGACCAGCATTATGATACGATCTCTGCCTTCATCAAGAGCATGAGGGGGTCTGACCCCGATGCGGCAGTTTTTTATCTGGCAAGGATGCTGAAGGCAGGAGAGGATATCCGGTTTATTTCCAGAAGGATCATGATCTGCGCGGCGGAGGATGTCGGCATGGCGAATCCGCAGGCACTTGTGGTCGCGACGGCAGCAGCCCAGGCGGTGGAGCGGATCGGCATGCCGGAAGCCCAGCTGATCCTGTCAGAGGCGGCTGTGTGTGTAGCGGTGAGCCCGAAGAGCAACTCCTGCACCAATGCGATCTTTGATGCATATGCAGCGGTGGAGGAACATACATTTACGATCCCGCCTTATCTGCAGGATGCCCATTATAAAGGGAGCACCAGTCTGGGAAGGGGGATCGGCTATGAGTATGCGCATGATTTCCCCAAGCATTTTTCAAAGCAGAGATATCTGCCCGCCGAACTGGGGGACATCTCTTTCTATAAACCTTCTGAAAACGGGTATGAGAAAGAAGTTCAAAGATATCTGGACTGGATTCATTCTGATGAAGAGTGAGAATTCCGGAATCCGGATGATCTGACAATCTATGACAAGAGAGGATATGCATAATGGAACAGATTCTTGATCTGATCGGCAGTTATGTCGCAGACGCGTTTGAAACCGCAGGATATGATTCTGCCCTGGGCAAGGTGACGATCTCCAACCGTCCGGACCTGTGCGAGTATCAGTGCAACGGAGCAATGGCCGGAGCACGGCAGTACCACAAGGCGCCCCTGGAGATCGCACAGAGTGTGGCGCAGGTGCTGGATGGCTGCGATGCCTTTGAGAAGGTGGAGGCAGTGCGCCCGGGATTCCTGAACCTGAAACTCTCAGCAGAATATCTGTCCGGCTATCTTGCACAGATGGCGGTGGATGAGAGGCTTGGCGTGCCGGTTACAGACAATCCGAAGACGATCATCATCGATTATGGCGGAGCGAATGTCGCGAAACCTCTGCACGTCGGACATCTGCGCTCTGCAGTGATCGGAGAGAGCGTGAAGAGGATCCTTCATTTCCTCGGAAATGAAACCATCGGGGATGTGCACCTGGGAGACTGGGGGCTTCAGATGGGCCTGATCATCACTGAGCTTCGTTGCAGGAAGCCGGATCTTCCGTATTTTGATCC
>OMSN01000154.1 GCA_900313765.1 uncultured Eubacteriales bacterium | reverse complement strand
GGTATATGTTCAAGAACAGACTGTCTGATGAGACACCGGTGCGTTTTGACGTGGTTTCCATAGATGCGGGCAGGATTACACTGGTCCGGAATGCCTTTTCATGGAATCTGTGAACATGCCGTGGGATAGATAACAGGAGAAAGAGATGGAAACGAATTACATCCGTAAGAAACTGAGGCGGAAAGTGGATCATCTGACCTATCACTGCGATAACGGGGTGGAATGGTTTTCCTTTCCGATCCTCGACCAGTTTGATTTTATTGTAAATGGATACAGCACGAGAGTCGGCGGCGTTTCTGTGGGGGATGTCGGATCCCTGAACCTGAGCCTTGCCAGAGAAGTCGCGATGCATATGGAAGTGTCGGAGGAAGAGTGCAGGGCTAAGCTGCGCGAGAACCACGAGAGGCTGGCAGCAGCTGTGGGTTATACGACAGATGCGCTGATCTTTTCGAACCAGACTCACACGGACAATATCCGCATCATGCAGGATATAGATCGCGGAAATGGATTCGTACGGCCCAATGAGTATCATGATACAGACGGTATGATGACAGACATTACCGGACAGGCACTGATGACCTTCTATGCGGACTGTGTTCCGCTGCTCCTTGTGGATCCGGTCCATAAGGCGATTGCCAATGTTCACTCCGGGTGGAGAGGAACGATCAAGGGAATCGGATCGAAGGCAGTTCGCATGATGCGGGAAGTCTACGGATCGGATCCGTCTAAGCAGGGCGCCTGACAGAGTCCGGAGAGCAGAAGTACCATGTAAACCTGCAGCGGGCCTGCATGGAGAACTTCCTGGAAGCCGGCCTTAAGAAGCAGAATATATCCCTGCCGGATCTGTGCACTGCCTGCAACAAGGATTACCTGTTCTCGCACAGGGCAAGTTTCGGAAAGCGCGGAAATCAGGCGGCGGTGCTCATGCTGCGCTGACACTTCGCTTCTTTGCTTGCACACCGATGGCCTCTCGTCTATAATGTGTATGCCGGTCAGGAACCACGGCAGGACGAGGAGTACAGACAAGAAAAATACTGCAGGAGGAATGCATGGCGATCGATATACAGTTAGATTCTCTTCCCACAGGACCATTGAAGATTGCAGCGCTTGAAGGCTGCAGGGAGTTTGCGAAGGTCGTTGACAAGGATCTCTCCGAGATGAGGAGAAAGTCTCCGCTGGCCAGGATCAACTTTCCGCTGAAGGGCTACTGTGAAGACAGCTATCTGGTGGATTTCAGCTGTCCGCGTTATGGAACCGGTGAGGGCAGGGGGGTCATCAATGACTCCGTCCGCGGAGCAGATCTCTATATCATGATCGATGTCCTCAACTACAGCATCACCTATAAAGTGTGTGGTCAGATCAACCACATGTCACCGGACAATCATTATGAAGATCTGAAGAGAGTGATCTCGGCTGCCAACGGTAAGGCAAAGAGGATCACGGTGATCATGCCGTTCCTGTTCGGCGGCAGGCAGCACAGGCGTACCAAGAGAGAATCTCTGGACTGCGCGGTCTTCCTGGAAGAACTGGCGGCCATGGGCGTGGCGAATATCGTGACCTTTGACGCGCATGATCCGCGTGTCCAGAATGCCATTCCGCTGTCGGGATTTGACTCCTTTATGCCTACCTACCAGTTCCTGAAGGCACTGGTACAGTCTGTCCCGGATCTGCACCTTGCCAAGGACACTGCCATGGTGGTCAGCCCGGACGAAGGTGCCATGGAGCGCTCGGTTTATTTTGCCAACATCCTCGGGCTGGAACTTGGAATGTTCTATAAGAGGCGTGACTATACAAGGATAGTCAATGGAAAGAATCCGATCGTGGCGCATGAATTCCTCGGATCTTCCGTGGCCGGCAAGGATGTGCTTGTCATTGATGATATGATCTCTTCCGGCGGAAGTATGCTGGATGTTGCGAAACAGATCAAGGAAAAAGGCGCGAACAAGGTATTCATCTGTACGACGTTTGGTCTGTTCACAGACGGTCTGGATGCTTTTGACGATTATTATGAGAAGGGATACATCTCCAAGGTTGTGACGACCAACCTGAATTATCGTCCGCCCGAACTGCTTACCAGAGAATGGTATGCGGAGGCGGATATGACAGAGTATCTTGCATCCATCATCGATCATCTGAACCATGATCTGTCGATCAGCGAGATCCAGTCTCCGACCAGCAAGATCAACCAGCTGCTGAAACAGCTGAATCGATGAATGAACAGGAATCAGAACAGTAATCAGACAGGAAAGCCCGGCTGTGCCCGGGCTTTTTCAAAATGAGGACGGAAGTGCTATGCCTCTGGATCATAAAAATATTCATAAGATACAGTCAGTCGCTCCGGGATCGATCGCGGAGGAACTGGGCGTTGAACCGGGGGATGTTCTGATCTCCATCAATGATCAGGAAGTAGAGGATGTTTTCGACTACAGATACCTGACACAGGATGAGGAACTGACGGTCGTGATCCGCAAGGGAAACTCCATGGAGGAAGACGAGCCGGAGGAGTGGGAACTGGAGATCGAGAAGGAGCCTGACGAGGATCTGGGAATCGAATTCGAGAGCGGTCTGATGGATGAGTACCGCTCCTGCCGGAACCGGTGCATATTCTGTTTTGTGAATCAGATGCCAAAAGGCATGCGGGATACACTTTATTTCCATGATGATGATGCCAGGCTGAGTTTCCTGCAGGGCAATTACATCACACTGACGAACATGTCGGACCATGATATCGACAGGATCATCCGGTATCATCTGGAACCGATCAATATCTCTTTTCATACGATGAATCCGGCGCTTCGCTGCGAGATGCTGCACAACCGTACAGCAGGAGATGTCTTCCCGAGAATACGGCGTCTGAAGGAAGCCGGGATCGAACTGAACGGGCAGATCGTTCTGTGCAGAGGGATCAATGACGGGGAAGAACTGGAGTATTCACTGCGCGAGTTTGAACAGTACCTGCCGGAACTGAAGAGTGTTTCTGTTGTTCCTGTCGGCCTGACCAGGTTCCGGGACCGCCTTCCGAAGCTGATCCCCTTTGACGCTGATTCGGCCGGTCCTGTGATCGACCAGATCGAGAGATGGCAGCAATACTATATGACCAGATACGGCACACATCTGGTTCATGCCAGCGATGAGTGGTATATCATGGCAGGAAGAGAGCTGCCGCCGGAGGAGAGTTACGACGGATATCTGCAGCTGGAGAACGGAGTCGGAATGGTCCGTCTTCTGACAGAAGAGATCCGTGAGGAACTTCGAAGGTCTGCAGGCAGGAAGGCGCGCAGCCGGCATATAACCATAGCCACAGGACGGCTGGTCGGCCCGATCCTGGACGGGCTGGTCCGGGAGATCACCGAGGTGTTTCCGCAGGTGCGTGCAGACGTAGTGCCGATCACCAATCATTTCTTCGGAGAACTGATCACAGTATCCGGTCTGATCACCGGGCAGGACCTGACAGCGCAGCTTGCCGGCCGGGATCTGGGAGAGGAACTGCTCCTGCCGGCCAATATGCTCCGCAGCGGTGAGAATGTTTTTCTGGACGATATGACCGTGGAACAGGTCGAGGAAACTTTACAAATAAAAACCGTTATTGTAGAATCGGACGGTCGGAGCTTCGTAGAAGCAGTGACAGGAAACAGAATAGGATAGGAATATATGAGTAAACCGATTGTTGCAATTGTGGGTCGGCCGAATGTGGGTAAGTCCACGCTGTTCAATGCCCTTGCCGGCTCAAGAATATCGATTATACAGGATACCCCGGGTGTCACCAGAGACCGCATCTATGCAGATGTGGAATGGCTGGACCGCAGTTTCACCATGATCGACACCGGCGGTATTGAGCCGGATACAAATGATATTATCCTCTCGCAGATGAGAGAACAGGCGCAGATCGCCATCGATACCGCGGATGTGATCCTCTTCATGACGGATCTCAAACAGGGACTGGTGGATGCGGATGCCAAGGTCGCAGACATGCTCAGGCGCAGCCATAAGCCGGTCCTGCTGGTTGTCAATAAGGTGGACAGCTTTGTCAGAGACGAGGCTGCGGTCTATGAGTTCTACAATCTGGGGATCGGGGATCCTTACCCGGTGTCCGCTGCGAACCGGACCGGGATCGGCGATCTGTTGGATGAGGTCCTGAAGAGGCTTCCCGAAAAGAATGCTTCTGAGGAGGAGGACACCAGACCGAAGGTCGCCATTGTCGGAAAACCCAACGTGGGTAAGAGTTCCATCATCAACCGCCTGCTCGGAGAAGACCGTCTGATCGTCTCGGATATTGCGGGAACGACCAGAGATGCCGTGGATACGGTGGTGAAGTACGACGGAAAAGAGTATGTGTTTATTGATACTGCAGGAATCCGCCGCAAGAACCGTATCAAAGAAGATCTGGAACACTATATGATTGTCCGCGCGGTCGGTGCCGTGGAGCGTGCTGATGTCGTGGTCGTTGTCATTGATGCTACAGAGGGTGTGACCGAGCAGGACGCAAAGATCGCCGGAATTGCCCATGAGAGAGGCAAGGGGATCATCATCGCAGTCAATAAGTGGGATGCTGTTGAGAAGGATACCCATACGGTGAAGAAGTTCTCTGACAAGATCCGTCAGACACTGTCCTTCATGGCATATGCGGATATTCTGTTTATTTCCGCCAAGAGCGGTCAGAGGCTCACCAGACTCTATTCAATGGTCGACGAGGTTATAGAGAGCGCGAACCGCAGGGTCGGTACCGGTGTGCTGAATGAGATCCTCTCAGAGGCAGTTGCGCTGCAGCAGCCGCCGATGGACAAGGGCAAGCGGCTGAAGTGCTACTATATGACACAGGTAGGCGTTGCGCCGCCCACATTTGTTCTGTTTGTAAATGACAAGAAACTGATGCATTTTTCATATGAGCGCTATATTGAGAACCAGATCCGAACCGCATTCGGATTCAAAGGTACGGCAATACGGATCATCACAAGAGAACGCGCCAAGAAAGAGCAGCCTGAATTATGATAAGAATCGCTTGTTTTGCAATTGGATATGCATTTGGTCTGTTTCAGACCAGCTATATCATCGGAAAACTCCATGG
>OMSN01000330.1 GCA_900313765.1 uncultured Eubacteriales bacterium | reverse complement strand
CGGAGAACGTCAAGCAGGTTCTCTCCGTAGTCGGCGAAGATGATGAGATCATTCTCTTTGCGGATATCGTGGGAGGCTCACCTCTTGCAACGACAGCGAATGTACTTCTGGAGACAGGTCTTCTGGCAAAGACCAGAATGATCGGCGGCATGAACCTTCCTCTGGTTCTGACCTGCGTTCTCTCCAAGGATGACGAGGAGACCTCCGAACTGATCGACGAACTGATTGAGGGAGCCAGGGAGCAGATCAAGGAGTTCGTCATTGCAGTGGATGACGAGGATGAGGAAGAGGACCTGTAAGTAACATTTTTTAACCCGTCCGCAGAAGCGGACACAGCTATCCATAAGGAGGAGTTAGCATGTCTATTTCTTTCGTACGTGTTGATGACAGAATGATCCATGGACAGACTGTTACCAGATGGTCTCTGGAGTATCCCTGCACAGGCCTGATCGCTGTCAATGATGCAGCGGCAAAGAACCCTGTTCTGAAGGGTGCCTACAAGAGCGCTTCCGACAAGAAGACCTTCGTATGGGGTGTCGATGAGTTTATCGCGAAGAGCAAAAAGGTTATCGAGTCCAAAGACAATTATTTCCTGATCACCAAGAATCCCGTGGACATGAAGAAGATCCTGGTCGACGCCGGTTTTGTTCCCAGCAATGTCAAGACCGTCATCATCGGACCCTGCAACGATCGTCCCGGCGCAGTCAAGCTCGGCAACAACCAGTCCATTACCCAGGAAGAGGCTGAGGCTCTCGAGGCAATCACCAAGGCCGGTTATGAAGTAGAGTTTGCTCTGGTCAAAGAAGCCGCCATCGGCAACTGGAAGAAATTCCGCGGCCAGTTCGGTTTCACAGACTGATCGGGAAAAATATAATTATATTTTCCGAAATTTCATATGAAAGAGGAGATTGAAAATGCAAATTAATATAGTTCAGGCAATCATCCTTGGTCTGTTTGCGTCCCTGTCCAGTATGCCCGGACTCGGCGGAACATCCATCGGTAACTACACACTCGGCCGTCCCCTGGTCGGCGGACTGATCTGCGGCATCGTCCTCGGCGACATCCCCACCGGTATCCTGGTCGGCTGCGCCATGCAGGTCGTCTACATCGCTCTGGTTACACCCGGCGGCACAGTTTCCGCAGACGTCCGTGCGGTCTCCTATATCGGTATTCCGCTGGCAATGATCGCCCTCAAGAGCTATGGCCTTGATCCCGCTTCCGCAGAAGGAACCGCTCTGGCAACTTCCTTCGGCACCATGGTCGACCATGAACCTTGTCTGGCAGCACATGGGCTGGGCATGGGTAGACAAGCGCGAGTATGACAAGCTTCCTCTGGTCGACTATGTATTCCCCTGGATCTCCCACATCTGCTTCTCCCTGATCCCCACAGTCGCGATGTGCATGGCCGGTGAGCCTGTTGTCAACCTGATCAAGGAAAAACTTCCCATGGATGGTATCCCGATGAAGACACTCTTCACCGTCGGTGCACTCCTTCCCTGCGTAGGTATTGCGATCCTGCTCAAGCAGATCGTCCGCAACGTGCTTGATTTTATTCCCTATCTCTTCGGTTTCACACTGGCAGCTTCCATGGGCATCAACCTGGTCGCTTCCACAGTTGTCGCAGGCCTTTTCGCAATCCTGATCTTCAAGCTGAAGATGCTTGAGCTCAGAAAACCCGCCGCGGCCTCACAAAGCTCAGCAGCTGATAACGGATGGGATGATGATGAGGAGGATATCTGATCATGGCAGAAAAGAAATTATCTAAAAAAGCGTTAAACAGTGGTTTCCACAGATGGTATTACGGAAACCTGACCTGCTTCTCTCAGGAGCACATGCAGACATTCGGTTATCTTTGCTCCATGCTTCCTCTCTGCAAAGAGCTGTATGCGGATGATCCCGACAAGATGGCCGAATCCATGGATACATACAGAACCTTCTTCAACACAGAGCCTCAGCTGGGCGCCATCATCGTCGGTGTCACAGCAGGTCTGGAAGAAGCGCGCGCAAACGGCGCGGAAGATGTTGACAGTGAGACCATCAACGGCCTGCGCGCAGGTCTGATGGGCCCCATCGCCGGTATCGGTGACTCCCTGGTCGTCGGTACTGTGATCCCGATCCTTCTGGGTATCGCCATGGGTATGTCCGGCGGCGGCTCCCCTATGGGCGCGATCTTCTACATCATCGTATGGAACCTCTTCGCATACTTCGGAATGCGTTTCCTCTACTTCAAGGGCTACGACATGGGTACCAAGGCAGTCGAGTTCCTGGTAGGCGACATCGGCAACGCTATTCGTGAAGCAGTCACGACCCTGGGCGGTATCGTCATCGGCGCGGTCTCCGCGTCCTGGATCAGTGTCAAGACCAGCTTTGCCCTCTACAATGAGGCGGGCGAAGCCTACATGGTCCTGCAGGAGAAGTTCGACAGCGTATTCCCCGGCCTTCTGACCGCAATCTTCGTTATCTTCTGCTGGTGGCTGATGGCCAAGAAGCAGCTGAGCCCTCTGAAAGTCATGGGCCTGCTGGTCGTCATCGCTTTCGTCGGTGTTCTGATCGGATTCTTCAACCCCGGACTTGCTTATTAATAGCAGCACCAGGCGGCACAGAAAAGAAACAAGACACAGGCAGTGATGCAAATGTCTGTTAAGAGCGTTTTCCAGCAGTGATTTGCTGTTACTATTCACGCACCCCCTCTAAGGCGTGACAGTAACTCTGCCGGAACTATGTGCCGGGAGGATTTTCAGTCCTTCCGGCACTGTTTTCAAACAGGGCTCGAAAGTGAGGAGACCATGGAGGAGAAGATGAAGGATCAGAACCTTTCCGCAATTGATTCCGCAGCAGATTCTGCAGTGCATTCCGCAGTAAACCCGACCCTCTCTGCCGGTCAGCTGATGCAGGAGGCGAAGCGTCAGTCACAGGCGCTGAAAATGATCGGCCGATGGCGCACGATCGGATTTGTTGCGGCTGCGGTCGGCGCTGTGCTGCTCTATAACGGGCTGACAGGAGCGGGCAGAAGTATTCCTCTGATTGCCTTGGGTACCGTCATCGTAGCGGTCGGTATGGCAGCAGCGATCCTCTGTGATATGGGAATCCGGAACGGACGCCGCAATGTGGAAAAGATTCTCGATGCGGCTCAGGGAGGATCATCCCGAAGAGCCCCTGAAGATGCCTGACAGACCAGTCATGCATTTTAGGGCAACAGGTCGTACGAACCTGCAGGCG
>OMSN01000019.1 GCA_900313765.1 uncultured Eubacteriales bacterium | reverse complement strand
CTGCCCCGCCGTGCTGCAATCTTACAGTAGTATTCGGGCTTTCTTAAGATTTTCTGCGCTGTAGGCAGAAGAAGGAATGTTATACTTACGGTTGTGATATTACTCAGTCAGAAAAGGATTATCTGATATGAAGGATGATAATAATCGTAAGAATCTTACAGAGCCGTTTGACGACGGTATGGCCGACGGTCTTCAGGATGCGCTCACGCAGGCCGATGATGTGATCGAGCAGGCACTGCGGCGCAAGGAACTGGAAGATGCCATCGCCGAGACAGACCGTGAAGTGGCTGAGCTGGCTGCAAAGAGGAAAAAAGCCGGCCAGTCTGCTGTCCCCGTCCGGCAGGATGACTCCGTATCCGGGGACGATCCCGAGCCGAAGGACAGCCCTGCAGCGGGCCGCTCTAAGGAGCCTGCAGCGGGCCACACAGACAGACCGCAGGAAGATCACCTCGAAAACACACCGGCGGATTCCGAAGCGCCTGCATCAGCAGATCCTGACCGGTCCGGGACAGACACGCCGCCAGCTGCCGGCAGCGCCGACAAAGGCAGTCCGGCAGCCGGGAGCTCCAAAAAAAGCCGCGGCAAGCGGTCCGGTCATACCGGCAGAAAGATCCTGACAGCGCTTCTCGTCCTCCTGGTTCTTGTTGTCAGCGTCAGGCTGATCCAGAAATACACTCCAACCAGTAAGAGGATGTCCTATACCGAATATTTCGGGGAGATGGCTCCCAATGAAGCTGCCATCGTGCTTCAGGATCACAATATAGAAGACCGGGCGCTGGTTTCCGGCAGCGGATCCCTCTACATCCCCTATCAACTTGTGCGCAGTTCCCTGAACGAGCGTTTCTACTGGGATGATACACTGAACAAGATCCTGTTTACCACACCGCTGCAGACATATGAGATCCCGATCAACGCGACCTCTTATTCTGTCATTGACGGTGCACTTACCAGTGATCCCACATCGGAAGGCTCTTATAAGGAGATCATCCTTCTTCGGGATGATGCTTCTTCGAACCTCTATCTGAGCCTGGATTTCGTCACGGAATATACAAACGTTACTTATTCCTATGAGAAAGAGACTCAGCACGTTTATCTGCGCAATCAGTGGGGCGATACACTGACTGCAGCGGCGGTCAAGGACGCTGCAGTCCGTTATCAGGGCGGTATCAAGAGTCCGATCCTGACCGATCTGAATAAAGGCGACAGAGTGATGGTCCTGGAAGAGACCGAACACTGGATGAAGGTCCTGACCGCAGACGGCTTCATCGGCTACGTGAAGTCAAACCGGATGGCACAGCCCTCTGACGTAAGCATTATCAACGAAGGTTTTACAGAGCAGGAATACACTTCAGCCGCGCCGGAGGAAAGAGTCAGTGTCGTGTGGCATATGATCTCATCCGCTGCCGGAAACAAGAACTTTGAGAATGACACCTCTGCCATGAGCGGTGTTACGGCGATCAGCCCGACATGGTTCTCACTGGCAGACAACGACGGCAATGTGGATTCCATCGGTTCCGCTGCCTATTCCAGGAAAGCGCACGCGAAGAATCTGCAGGTCTGGGGACTGGTCAGTGACTTCTCGGCAGACATGGATACTTCCGTCATGCTTGCCTCCACCTCCGCCCGCAGAAGGTGTATCGGCCAGCTGATCGATTACGCGAAGGAACTGGATCTGGATGGAATCAATGTTGATTTTGAATATGTGGAAGAGCCGGATGCGCTCTGCTTCACCCAGTTTGTAAGAGAGCTCTCGATCGCATGCCGCAGGGATGGACTGATCCTGAGTGTCGATCTCGTCCCGCCCTATGACTTCAACGCCTACTACAACCGGGCAGAGATCGCAGCGGTCTCCGACTACCTGATCACCATGGGATATGATGAGCACTATGCCGGATCGGAAGCGGCCGGATCGGTTGCCTCCCTTCCATACGAAGAGAATGCGATCCGCAGTCTCCTGGAAATGGGAATTCCCGCAAAGAAGCTCATAAGCGCGATCCCGTTCTATACCAGGATCTGGTATACCTCCACAGACGGAGACGGAATCACGCATGTAAACAGCGAAGAACTGTCGATGGGGTCTGTGTCCGCCACTCTGGATTCCTGGCACCTCACCCCCTCCTGGGATGCGGAAAGCGCCCAGAATTATGTGGGCTGGTATACAGACGACGGTGTGCTGTGTGAGATCTGGATCGAAGACGAACAGTCCCTGCAGCGCAAGGCCCTGCTCACATCCAAATATGACCTGGGAGGTACCGCGATCTGGGCTCTCGGGTTTGAACGCAGTTCCATATGGAACATCGTATCAGAATCGGCGGGGCTGTCACCGGAAGACGCCGGGGCGCTGGAAGACCAGCTGATCGAAGAGGCAGCCGCCTCAGCCCTGGAAGATACCGGGAGTGACGGAGCCTCTGCACAGACAGAAACGGAAGCGGGCTGAGAACAGCCCGCTTCCGGTCAATGAATCATTGTTTCGCGTAAAATGTAGTCCCGGCATGCTCACGGACATAGTTCCGGTGCATGCCGGCTTTTTCTGTGTCCTGCAGCCCCCGTGCGGCTTTTTCCAGATAGACCTGCTTCTTCAGCTGCCCCAGCGGCAAAGCGTCATAAAACCGTGCTTTGTTTACCGCATCGTACAGCTCCTGCCACTGTCCACCGGTTTCCATTTCCAGAAATCCGGGAAGTGCCCTGGCCTCATCCAGCTCATCGCACAGCTCCGCATTCATCCTGACCCTCTGGGACTCATTTCCCAGCAAGGCGGCATACTGCTGAAGACGAGGCAGATCTCCGGCTTGATGCGCCAGGAAAGCGCCTGCAAGATCGTGCCTGAAGTCTCCCTCCATACTGCGGCATTCCTCTTCAAACAGAGTGAGCAGGTGCTCTGCCTTCTCAAACTCTCCCGCGTAAAACAGTCCCTGCACGACATTGTAGATATGGCTCTCCCATTTCTTCTGCCGGCCTGCGGACAGAAGAACGGCACAGTAGTAAGACAGGAAATGATCCGGGTCGCAGTCCCGGGTCAGGAGTGCGCGCAGCTTTCCTGAGAAAACGGTCCGGTGTCCGTAATAGCCTGCTGCCAGCAGCACTGTGGCTCCGCCTGCGATGTAGGGAAGCACTGTGCGTGTCTTCAGCGAAAACAGGAAGAAGATCGCTGCAGCGATCATCGCGATCCTCAGTATCTTCCCGGTCCGGACCGACGCGGCCGCCTGGGCCTTATCGCTCTCTCTGATCTCCCATCCTGTTTCCTGGATGATCCTGTCTCGTATATCCATCTGATCCACTCTCCTTTATCGTTTCAGGGCTTCTGACCTTTTCTTCATATTATACATCCTACTGAATTCTTCTGCGAGCCGGGAAAACACCTCCTCTGATAATTGTTCCGGCTCAGACTGCATATGCAAGTTGCTGCGATTGTAAAAATAGATAATTATACGCAGTTTATCTGGCTTCTTTCATACAAATATGCTAAACTGCAAATATCTCGTCAACCATTTTATAATTAATTAATAGGGAGGGAAATGGTATGTCTGTAAATCCTGTTGTAACAGTCATTGTCGTAGCTTACCTGCTCTTCATGCTGTGGGTCGGCTGGTATTCTTCAAAGAAGATTTCCAGCAATGCTGACTTCGTAGTTGCCGGCAGGCGTCTGGGCCCGTTCATGATGGCCGGAACGCTCGCGGCTACCGAGATCGGCGGCGGCTCTTCGCTCGGTGTCGTACAGAACGGCATGGGCGGTTACGGTCTCAGTGCTTCATGGTACATCATTACCATGGGTATCGCCTTCGTGATCATGAGCTTCATCGCTCCGAAGGTCAGAAATACCGAAGTCAAGACCGTTCCGGAGTATTTCCGCAGAAGATACGGCAAGGCAACCGGACTCATCACCAGTATCATCACACTGCTGCCGCTGATCGGCCTGACTGCCGGACAGTTCATCGCATCCGCAGTCATCACTTCCACGATGCTCGGCATCAGTTACAAGGCAGCTGTTATCATCACAGCGATCGTCGTTACTGTCTACTCGATCATGGGCGGTCTGTGGTCCGTCACCATGACGGATGATATTCAGGTCTTCCTGATCGTCATCGGTATGATCATCGCAATTCCGTTCTCTCTGAAGTATGCAGGCGGCTGGGCAAATGTCATGGCAAATGTTCCGGAAGGAACCATGAAGCTCTTCAACGGTCCGGACAAGAGCTATACACTTGTCGCAATCGTATCGCTGGTCATCATGTACATCGCAACCTTCACGGTAGGACAGGAAGCGGTTTCCCGTTTCTATGCAGCACGTGACGGAAAGGCTGCCAAGCAGGGTGCTCTGCTCGCGGCTCTGATCAACTTCATCTATGCGTTCATCCCGACGATCCTCGGCATCATCATGCTTGCTCTGATCAACATGGGCAAGTTCAATGCAGCTGACTTCGAATCCGTTGGTGCAAGATACGCGCTTCCGATGCTTGCTGTTGAAACCATGCCGGCTGTGATCGTAGGCCTTCTGTTCGCAGGTATCATCTCCGCGACAATGTCCAGTTCCGACTCTGACCTGCTCGGTGCCGGTGCTGTATTCGCAAATGATATCTACAAGCAGGTGATCAAACCGGATGCTTCCTCCAAGGAAGTCATGCGTGTCACCCAGATCACGATGGCTCTGGTTGGTATTCTCGGAATGCTGATCGCTCTGTTCAACCTCAGCTCGCTGACCACGATCCTGATGTTCTGCTTCACCCTTCGTGCTGCAGGAACCCTGTTCCCGTATGTATTCGGAATGTACTGGAAGGGTGCTTCCACGATCGGTACCATCGCGTCCCTGATCGGCGGAACTGTTGTCGTTGTTTACCTTGAGCAGTTCTCTGCAACCGGCAACTTCCTCGGCTGGAACTGGGGCGGACAGAAGATCATCCCCGGACTCCTGGTCGCACTGGTACTGTTCCTCGTCTTCTCCTTCATCTTCCCGCCGAAGAACAAGACCACGGAACTGGCTCCGGAAGAAGAGTTCTGAGAAAACCTGGACTGACCCGGGTATCCGGGAACCGTTCATTGCTTAATCAGTAAATAACAAAAGATCCCGGCGGTGGAGCGAATCGCTCCCACCGCCGGGATTCTTTATGTCTGTACTTTCTGATACCGTACCGGTATACCGTCTGTTATCCGTTTACTGCTTCTCTCAGTTTACGGAAACTTTCATCGGGACCTGATGCCAGATGTCATCCTCATACTGCTGGATCGTACGGTCAGATGTAAACTTGCCGGAAGATGCCATGTTCAGGATCGCCATCTTCGCCCAGCGTGCCTCGTCCTGATATGCCTCTACGATCTCGGCTCTTGCTCTGTCGTAGGACTTGAAGTCTGCAAGGATGAAGTACTGGTCAGCTCTGCCATACTTGTTGGTCAGCAGAGAATCATAGATCTCACGGAACATTTCCATATCACCGTTGGAATAAGTGCCGTTGATCAGCTCCATGAGCACGCGGCGGATATCCTGATCGGTGTTGAAGTAATAGTTCGGATCATAGCCGCCATGATTCTCGAAGTTGATGACCTCTTCCGAAGACAGACCGAAGATAAATGCATTCTCTTCACCGACTTCTTCAACGATCTCAACATTCGCGCCATCCATGGTTCCAAGAGTCGGAGCACCGTTCAGCATGAACTTCATGTTGGAAGTTCCGGATGCTTCCTTGGATGCTGTGGAGATCTGCTCGGAGACATCTGCCGCCGCAAAGATCCACTCTGCATTGGATACACGGTAGTCCTCAATGAAGACAACCTTGATCTTTCCATTGATGGAAGCGTCGTTATTGATCACATCCGCAACGGAGTTGATCAGCTTGATGGTCATCTTCGCTCTGCGATAGCCTGCAGCTGCCTTTGCGCCGAAGATAAAGGTTCTCGGATAGAACGGCATCTCCGGATGATCCTTCAGCTGGTCATACAGATACATGACATGAAGGATGTTCATCAGCTGTCTCTTGTACTCGTGCAGTCTCTTGACCTGTACGTCGAAGATCGAACGCGGATCGACATCGATTCCGTTGTGCTCCTTGATATACTTCGCCAGGCGCAGCTTATTCTGATACTTGATGTTCATGAACTCCTGCTGTGCCTTCGGATCATCTGCATAGACCTTCATCTTCGCGATCTGCGGAAGATCGGTTACCCATTCATCTCCAATATGTGCGGTTACCCAGTCTGCAAGAAGCTGGTTGCCGTGAAGCAGGAAACGACGCTGGGTGATTCCGTTGGTCTTGTTGTTGAACTTGTGCGGGAACATCTCATAGAAGTCCCTGAGAGTCTGGCTCTTGAGGATCTCCGTATGCAGCTGGGCAACACCGTTGACGGAGTAGCCGGCAACGATTGCCAGGTTTGCCATCTTGACCTGTCCGTCGTAGATGATTGCCATCTTGGAGATCTTGTTCTGGTCGCCCGGGAACTTCTTCTGAATCTCCAGAAGGAAACGGCGGTTGATCTCTTCTACGATCTGATAGATTCTCGGAAGCAGTCTGGAGAACAGCTCGATCGGCCATTTCTCAAGTGCTTCAGCCATGATGGTATGGTTCGTGTAAGCAACCGTCTTCGTGGTCACTTCCCATGCATCATCCCACTCCAGGCCTTCCTCATCCAGCAGGATACGCATCAGCTCAGCGACAGCAACGGTCGGATGGGTATCGTTCATCTGGAAGGTTGCCTTCTCATAGAACTTCCTGATATCCGTATGGAATCTCTTGTAATGCGCGATCGCATCCTGCACAGAAGCAGAGATGAAGAAATACTGCTGCTTCAGGCGCAGTTCCTTACCTGCATAATGGTTATCATTCGGGTACAGGACCTCGACGATATTCCTTGCAAGGTTCTCCTGCTCGACAGCCTTCTGATAATCGCCCTTATCGAAGGAATCCAGCTGGAAATCATTGATGGCTTCTGCATCCCATACACGGAGAGTATCGACCATGTGGTTGTTATAGCCGACGACCGGGATATCAAACGGAACTGCCAGTACGGACTGATAGTTCTCCTGGATGAATCTGTTGCGGCGGGTCTGCTCGTTGTACTCAACGCGGACATATCCGCCGAACTTGACCTCACGGGCATATTCCGGTCTCTTCAGCTCGAAGGGATATCCGTTCTTCAGCCAGTTATCCGGAGCCTCGACCTGATAGCCGTTCTCGATCTTCTGCTTGAACATACCATAGCGGTATCTGATTCCGCAGCCGTATGCCGGGTAGCCCAACGTCGCCAGGGAATCCAGGAAACATGCAGCAAGTCTTCCCAGGCCGCCGTTTCCAAGTGCCGGGTCTCTCTCCTGATCCTCCACCTCATCAATGTTCAGTCCCAGATCTTCGAGGGCTGCCTTGACCTCTTTGTAAGCGGTCAGATTGATCAGGGAGTTGCCCAGTGCGCGTCCCATCAGGAACTCCATGGACATGTAGTACAGAAGCTTCGGGTCATCCTTCTCCATCTGCTGGGTCGTTGCCATCCAGTCATCAATAATGATGTCCTTGACAGCGTAGGAGACTGCCTGGAAGATCTCCTGCTTGTTCGCATCTTTGAGCGTCTTGCGGAAGAGCGAACGCAGGTTGTCCTTAACGGAGTCCTGGAATCTTGTCCTGTCAAACTTGGATTCTGATTTTTTCTTTGCCATTGTTACCTCCATATCACTGAATCGGTGTTCAGATCTTCTTTACTGCCAGAGTGACCTTCTCACCATTAACGGTCCATTCCTTCGTATAGGCGGTATCATCCGCACCATCGTAAGTGATGGACTCTGCAAGAACCTCATGCTTCAGATCTGCGCCAAACTTCTCCATGATCGCACGGATCCTGTCATTGGCAGACTGGAAGACACGGATGTGGTCCTGTACCTCGAATCCGGCTTCTTTTCTCATCGTCTGGATCTTGGATACCAGTTCTCTGACAAATCCTTCCTCGATCAGCTCTTCTGTCAGATTGGTGTCCAGAACAACCGTAAGCGGTCCATTCTGCTGGCTGACAAAGCCTTCCATCTGTGCAGTCTCGATCAGAAGGTCTTCCTTCGTCAGCTCCACTGTCTCACCATTTACGTCAAACTTCAGTGAACCGGTCTCATTCAGCTCATCCATAGCGGTATTGCCGTCCACTTCCATCAGATACTTCCTGATCCCGCCGAGCAGTTTTCCGTACTTCGGACCAACCGTACGAAGCTGCGGTTTGAAGCTGTAGCTGGTGAAGGATCTCACATCATCTGTGAATTCGATCTTCTTCACATTCAGCTCATCGGTCACGATGTCCGCAAAGTACTGGGACAGTTCCTGCGGAGCCTTGACGAACATACGGCTGATCGGCTGGCGGTTCTTGATGTTCGCATCATTTCTCGCCGCACGGCCCATGACAACGATATTCAGGACCTCATCCATGGTAGCTTCCAGCTGCGCGTCAATGAGCGCATCATCTGCTGCCGGATAGTCGGCCAGGTGGATGGACTCCGCCGCGGAGGCATCCGCGCCGCGCACAATATTCTGCCAGATCTCTTCCGTCATGAACGGGATCATCGGGGCTGCGCACAGGCACAGGTTCTTCAGTGCCACATAGAGTGTCATGTAGGCATTGATCTTATCCTGTTCCATACCGTGAGCCCAGAACCGGTCACGGCATCTGCGGACATACCAGTTCGACATGTCATCCACGAAGGATTCCAGCGCACGGGCAGTCTCCGGGATCTTGTAGGCAGCCAGGGCATTGTCTGCGTCACGGATCATGGTATTCATGCGGGACAGCAGCCAGCGGTCCATGACCGGCAGCGCATTTTCATCTCCGGCCTTGACTCTCTCAAGAATCGCTCTGTAGCTGTCCTCATACTGAGTCGGGTCGAAATCATCGATATTCGCGTACAGTACATAGAAAGCATAGGTGTTCCACAGTGTTCCGAGGAACTTTCTCTGTCCTTCCTGCACAGCCTTGCCGTGGAAGCGGTTCGGAAGCCAGGGGGCGGAGTTGCTGTAGAAGTACCAGCGGATCGCGTCCGCGCCATGCGTCTTCAGCGCTTCAAACGGATCGACCGCGTTGCCCTTGCTCTTGGACATCTTCTGTCCGTTTCCGTCCAGCACAAGTCCCAGAACGATGACATTCTCATACGGAGACTTGTTGAACAGGATCGTCGACTCTGCCATCAGGGAGTAGAACCAGCCTCTGGTCTGGTCCACTGCCTCGGAAATGAATGCGGCCGGGAACTGCTGCTCGAAGATCTCCTTGTTCTCAAACGGATAGTGATGCTGCGCAAACGGCATCGCTCCGGAGTCAAACCAGCAGTCGATAACTTCCGGCACCCTCTTCATGCTGTGTTTTCCGCATTCCGGGCAGGTGCAGACGTATTCATCAATATAGGGTCTGTGCAGCTCAACACTCAGAGCGTCTTCTCTGCCGGACATCTCCTTCAGTTCCTCGCGGGAACCGATGCAGATCTGCTTGCCGCAGTCCTCACACTCCCAGACCGGAAGCGGAGTTCCCCAGTAGCGGTTGCGGCTGATGCCCCAGTCCTGAACATTTTCCAGCCAGTTGCCGAAACGTCCCGAACCGATCGTGGGCGGGATCCAGTTGACGGTATTGTTGTTCGCAACCAGCTGATCGCGCACTTCCGTGACCTTGATGAACCAGGATTCACGCGCGTAGTAGATCAGCGGGGTATCGCAGCGCCAGCAATGGGGATATTCATGCTCAAACTTCGGCGCGTCAAACAGCTTGCCCTCACGGTCCAGATCACGGATGATGACCGGGTCCGCTTTCTTGACGAACATGCCGCCATAAGGTGTGTCCGGTGTCATGTTTCCGGTTCCGTCTACAAACTGGACGAACGGAAGATCGTAATTGCGGCCGATACGTCCGTCGTCTTCACCGAATGCCGGTGCGATGTGGACAATGCCGGTACCGTCTGTCATGGTGACATAATCGTCACAGGTCACAAAGTGCCCTGTCTTATGCTGCTTTGCTGCAGCTTTTCCGGCTGCTTCAAACAGCGGCTCGTAGGGACGTCTCTCCAGGTCGGTCCCGACATAGGTCTCCAGCACTTCATATGCCTTCCCTACCGGAACGCCGTTTCTGTCATATGCATCCGCATCGAATTCAACGCTCTTCGGATCCTGGCCCTGCGCGACAGCTGCGGCAACCTTGTCATGGTATGCCTTGCTGACATCCGCTGCCGTTTCCTTATCGGCCAGTTTGCCGAGGACCTTGTCCGCCAGTGCCTGCGCAAGGATATAGGTATATCCGTCCGCAGCCTTCACCTTGACATAGGTTTCGGATGGGTTCACGCACAGTGCGACGTTGCTGGGAAGCGTCCACGGGGTCGTGGTCCATGCCAGATAGAAGAGATCCTCTTCATCCGTTGCCTTGAAGCGGACGATCGCGGAACGCTCCTTGACCAGTCTGTAGCCCTGAGCCACTTCCTGGGCGCTCAGCGGGGTCCCGCAGCGCGGGCAGTACGGAACAACTTTGAAGCCCTTGTACAGCAGCTTCTTCTTCCAGATCTCTTTCAGAGCCCACCACTCGGATTCGATGAAGTCATCGTAATAGGTGACATACGGGTTATCCATGTCTGCCCAGAATCCGACGGTGTCGGAGAAATCCTCCCACATGCCCTTGTACTGCCATACGGATTCCTTGCATTTCTGGATAAACGGCTCCATACCGAATTCTTCGATCTGTTCTTTTCCGTTCAGTCCCAGTTCCTTCTCAACGCCAAGTTCTACCGGAAGTCCGTGGGTATCCCAGCCCGCCTTGCGGGGAACATACTCACCCTTCATGGTATGGTAGCGAGGAATCATGTCCTTGATGACACGAGTCAGGACATGGCCGATGTGCGGCTTTCCGTTAGCAGTGGGAGGGCCGTCATAGAAGGTGTAATAAGGAGATCCTTCACGGATCTTCATGCTCTTGCGGAAAATATCATTTTCCTTCCAGAACTTATTCACATCCTTCTCACGCTCGACGAAATTCAGGTCTGTGTTTACCTTTGTGTATCGCATCTTTTATCTACCTCCGCGGGCGCCTTTCTCGTCAGCAGCCCGGCTGATGAATGAAATGCGGGTCATCGCCTGCATTTCTTTGCACTTTTTCCGAATATATATCTATATACCCGTCAAAAGAGCATACCTCGTGACAATAACAAGGGACATTATATGCGTTTGCTGATTAATGTGTCAATTTAAGAAATCACGAAATTACCATGTCATTATGGGAAACTATCCGTGATTATGTTATGATTACACTAGACGCTCGCGTTCATGACCTTCCGGAAAGAGCTTTGCGGCAGCGCTGAAAGCCCTTGCTGCGGGGTTTTTCGGGGGAAAGAACCATGAGCGAATACTTAAACATCAGCAGGAGGCCTCATTATGGCTGTGAAAACTGAATTTAACTATCTGTCAGCAGATAACAAGACCCAGATCCGGGCTCTTCGGTGGGTACCGGAGGAGGGATGTGCCGTGCGCGGCGTGCTCCAGATCATCCACGGCATGCAGGAATTCATTGACCGGTACGATGATTTTGCCACCTACATGGCATCGCACGGTTTCGTTGTAACCGGCTGTGACCTGCTGGGCCACGGTGGTTCGATCCGCAATGGAGACGAGAATTACTTTGGTTATTTTGGAGACAATGACTATCCCGGAATGAAATCCGACTCTACCGGTGAGAAGAATGGCAACAGGACACTGATCAAGGACATCCGGACGCTCCAGATGCTCACCCGTGATCTGTACCCTGAGCTTCCTTATTTCCTGCTGGGGCACTCGATGGGTTCTTTCCTCGCCAGGCAGTTCCTGTGCCTGCGCGGCGCATCCCTGACCGCGGCGGTGATCAGCGGCACTGCTTTCCACCCTGCGCCAGAGACCAGGTTGGGCATGTTCTTTGCAGAATCGCTCGCCAGGAGGAATGGCTGGTTCTATCGCAGTCCTTTCCTGAACCACATGTCAGTCGGGACCCTGAACAAACAGTTTGAGCCGGCCAGGACGAAGGTCGACTGGCTTACCAGGGATGAATCCATAGTCGATGCCTATGTGGCCGACCGCAGAACCCAGTTCGTCTTTACCTGCAATGCCTTCTATGCCCTGTTTCAGGCACTGCGTTACCTGACTTCGAAGTCTAATCTGGAGCATATGCCCAAAAACCTTCCGGTCCTCTTTATCGCGGGCGGAAAAGACCCGGTGGGAAATAACGGAGACGGCCCCAGGAAGGTCGCTGCCCAGTTCAAATCACTCGGGCTTCAGGATACACAGATTCGCATCTATGAGGAGGACCGGCATGAGGTCCTGAACGAGCTGGATAAGGAAACCGTCTATGCCGATGTCCTTCATTTTCTGGAGGGAACCCTATGTTAAGAGCTATCTTTGATCTGGATAATCCACTGATGCGATTCCTCAGTAAGGTCGCTGACCTGCTGGCCCTCAATCTCCTGTTTCTGCTGTGCAGTATTCCGATCTTTACCATCGGTGCGTCCCTGACAGCGATGTATTACTGCTTCTTTAAAATGAAAGACCAGGAGGAAGGTTATCTGGCGAAACGGTTCTTCAAGTCATTCAAGGAGAACTTCAAGCAGGCAACCTTGATGTGGCTGATCATGCTGCTCCTCTTTGCGCTGCTGTTTTTCGAATTTCTGATGTTCCGCACCACTCCGGGAACGTCGGGGACCGTGATCCGCGCGATCATTCTGATGGGACTGATCTTCTGGTTCCTGATCACCACGTATGCATTCGCCCTGCTGTCCAGATTCTATAACACAACAGGGAATATCTTCCGGAATGCGGCTCTTCTGATCTTCGGAAACGGGCCCCGCTCGATCGGCATCGCAGCAGTGATCGCGCTGATGGTCGGCATTACGGTGTCCCAGACCAATGCCATCGTGTTCTGGAACCTGCTGCTGTTCTGGATCCTGCTGGGATTTTCGATCGATGCCATGGTCAACGTCGAGTTGATGTATCCGGTCTTTAAGAAACTGATGCCGGCGGAGGAATTGGAAGAAGCAGCTCCGGACAATGAATTCGAGGTAGATGAGAACGCAGACCTGTCCAGTCTCGGCTACGCTCCTGCACCGCCGAAAACAGCGCCGTCCGATAATACAGAAAATGAAAATAAGGCGCAGTCCTGACACAGCTGCGGAACCGAAAGGAAAGAAAACATCCCCGGCACATCGTCAAATGTGCCGGGGATTCATTTTGCCCGGATTCTGTATGCCGGGATGGTTTATGCCTGTGTCTGTGCTGCGCTCAGAAGATCCGAAAGCTGTATGAATTCTTCCATGGAGAGCGCCTCGCCACGCACGGACGGACTCTTGCCCATCTTCTCCAGCGCCTCACGGATACTGTCCTTGCTGCAGGAAAGGGCCTGATTGCTGCCAAGTGCATTGACCAGCGTCTTTCTGCGCTGTTCGAAGGCAGCCCTTGTGATCGCGATGAACAGCTTCTCATCCGCCGGCTCCACCGGTGGTTCTTCATACAGTTCCATCCTGACAACCGCACTGGTCACCTTCGGTCTGGGGATAAAACTCTCCGGGGGCACGATCTCCACGATCTGAGGCCTGGAATAATACTGGACGGCAATGGACAGGGAACCGTAGTCTTTGCTGCCCGGCCGGGCTGTCATCCTGTCCGCGACTTCTTTCTGTACCATGACCGTGACGGACTGTGCCGGTACCCTCTGCTGCATCAGTGCCATCAGGATGGGCGTGGTGATATAGTAGGGGAGGTTTGCCACGATCTTCAGAAGATGTTTCTGACCTGGCTGATTCATTCGTCCCGCTTCATATTCCCGCGCAAGATCCAGAAGGTCTGTCTTCAGGACATCCTCATTGATGATCCGCACATTGTCATATTTCTTCAGGGTATCTTCCAGGATCGGAATCAGCTTCCTGTCGATCTCAATGGCAGCCACGCTGTGTGCCGCTTCGCACAGATACTGTGTCAGCGTCCCGATGCCCGGACCGATCTCGAAGATTACATCCTCTTCCCCTACCTGCGCTGCTTCCAGCGCACGGAGGATCACGCCTTCATCCACCAGAAAGTTCTGGCCGAAGCGTTTCCGGAAATCAAAATCATACTGCGATACAACAGCGATCGTTTCTTTCGGATTCGACAATTTACTCATATTTTTATCCTGTACACCTCATGTGCATTTTTCTGGAGGATCCGTGCGCACGTTTCCGTATCCATCTGTTTCAGTTTTGCGATCTCTTCGATCACATAGCGGATGTTGCGCGAATCGTTCCGCTTCCCCCGGCCGGGTTCCGGAGATAGGTATGGGCAGTCCGTCTCCGTGACCAGATATTCCAGCGGTGTATCTTCCACAACCCGCTTCAGGGTCTTGGAGTTCTTAAATGTGACGACTCCGCCGATCCCGATGTGATATCCCATCTTCACATATTCGCGGGCAAGTTCCCTGCTTCCGGAATAACAGTGGATGATGCCTCCGGTGCAATGCCCGGCGTCGTAATTCTCCCGGATCATATCGAAGGTATCCTGCGCGGCATTCCTGCTGTGGACGTTGATGGGAAGTCCCAGTTCATAGGCCAGATGCATCTGCTCCCGGAACCACCGCTGCTGGACCTCTTTCTCTTCCACCATCCAGTGGTAGTCCAGGCCGATCTCTCCGACGCAGACCACCTTCGCTCTGCGGCAGAGCTCTTCCAGATGGCTCATGGCCTCGTCTGAGCAGGAGAACCTTGCCCATTCCTGACGTCTCCTGCGCTCAAACAGCTTCTCCTCTGAATCCGAGCCGGCTTCCGGCTCCCCGGGAAGGACATAGCCTGCATGCTCAAAGACGCCCACATCATCGGGGTGGATCCCGCAGCCGGCATAGATCACGTCATATCTGCCGGCATACTCCACCGAGGCGTCCGTACCGCGCATGGAAGCTCCTACATTGACGACAAAGTCCACTCCGCCTTCGCGAAGACCTTCGCTCAGCAGCGCCTCCCTGTCCGGATCGAACGCTTCATCGTCATAATGTGCATGTGTATCACAGATCGGTATCTGATCCATCCGGTCTCCCTTTCTATATCTGCTGTGACGTCTCTCATAAGGAACCTCCGGGAAGTCTGTTCCCGGAGGTCAAACATCATATGAATACTGTTGCAGAATATCCGTCAGCGCACCTGTGCTCCACAGGATACTTCGCCCTCCGGACTTACCAGGCTCAGACGTCCCTGGTCATCCTCTGCGCAGAGGATCATGCCTTCACTCACAAGTCCTGCAAGCTTGGCCGGCTTCAGGTTCGTGATCACCAGGACCTTCTTGCCGGGCATCTCCTCCGGAGAATACCACTGCTTGATCCCGGAGAGGATCTGACGGGTCTTCGAACCGATCTTCACCTGGCTGCAGAGAAGCTTCTTCGACTTCTTCACCGCCTCACAGCTGACGATCTCTCCGACCTGGATCTGGAGCTTCGCAAAGTCCTCGATCGAGATCTCCGGCATCGCTTCCACATCCATGCTGTCTGCCGGCGCTTCTTCAGCCTCCGCGCTCTCGGGCGCGGCTGCATCCGCTGCCTTCGCTTCATGAAGCTTCGCGATCGCTGCCTCCACATCTTCTGCCTTCAGTCTCTGGAAGAGGATCTGCGGCTGATCAGTGACCTTCCCGCCTGACGGATACTGTCCGAATGTATCCATGTTGTCCAGGCCGCGCTTCTCAGCGTTCAGCTGCTGCAGGATCTTTCCTGCGGTATCCGGCATGAAGGATTCAAGCAGTTCGGCACCGACTGTGATGGCTTCCACCAGATTGTAGAGAACCTGGCTCAGACGGTCCTTCGTCAGCTGGTCCTCGCCCTTTGCCAGGATCCACGGCGCAGTCTCGTCGATATATTTATTGCATCTCTTGAAGAGGGCAAATACCTCGCTGATCGCATCCGCGACGCGAAGCCTGTCCATCTTCTCCGTGACCTTTGCAGGCGTCTCAAGGACAACCTTCTTCAGGTCTTCGTCGATGCTTCCTTCCTGACCTTCGGAGACCACGCCTGACGGTGCCACCTCCAGATCAGTAACTCCTGTCACGCGAACCTCTCCGCCAAAGTACTTGTTGGTCATGGAGATCGTACGGTTTACCAGATTCCCCAGCGTATTCGCCAGATCGGAATTGAAGCGCTCCACGCACAGATCCCACGTCAGGACGCCGTCATTTTCGAACGGCATCTCGTGCAGTACAAAATAGCGCACCGCATCCACGCCGAATATCTCAGACATCTCATCTGCGTACAGTACATTTCCCTTGGACTTGGACATCTTGCCGTCGCCCATCAGCAGCCACGGATGTCCGAATACCTGCTTCGGCAGCGGCTCTCCGAGCGCCATCAGGAAGATCGGCCAGTAGATGGTATGGAAGCGGATGATGTCCTTGCCGATCAGATGAAGGTCCGCCGGCCAGTACTTCTTATAGTCGTCCGTGGATCCATCCGGATCATAGCCCGCAAAGGTGGTATAGTTGCTGAGCGCGTCCAGCCACACATAAACGACGTGTTTCGGATCGAAATCAACCTGAACGCCCCAGGTAAATGAAGTCCTTGAAACGCACAGATCCTGCAGGCCCGGAAGGAGGAAATTATTCATCATCTCATTCTTGCGGGCAACAGGCTGGATAAATTCCGGGTGGGTGTTGATATACTCGATCAGACGGTCGGCATATTTGCTCATTTTGAAGAAATAAGCTTCTTCCTTTGCCTTGGTGACCGGGCGTCCGCAGTCCGGACAGTTGCCGTCAACCAGCTGGGACTCTGTCCAGAAGGATTCGCAGGGCGTGCAGTACCAGCCCTCATAGGCTCCCTTGTAGATGTCTCCCTGGTCGTAGAGCTTCTTGAAGATCTTCTGGACCTTTCTCTTATGCTCCGGGTCGGAAGTACGGACAAAGCGGTCATAGCTGGTATTCATCAGATCCCAGATGCGTTTGATCTCACCGGCGTTCATATCGACAAAAGCCTGGGGAGTCATTCCTGCCTCCGCAGCCTTGATCTCATTTTTCTGGCCATGCTCGTCGGTTCCGGTCTGGAACACTACGTCATATCCCTCAACTCTCTTGTAGCGCGCGATCGCGTCCGCAAGAACCGCTTCATAGGTGTTTCCGATATGTGGTTTGCCGGATGCATAGGCAATTGCAGTAGTAATATAATAAGGTCCTTTGTTTGCCATGATCTCTTCCTTTCCGTTATTTGATGTCTTCTTCATCAATGATATCCGAACTTCCCTGGAACTGACGGCGAAGCTCAGTGACTTTTTTATTTTCCATATATGTATAGATCCCGAGGATCAGGAAGCACAGTCCCACAAATCGTGTCAGGAGAGACGCCGTTCCGAAAGGATTGCGGATCGCGGCGATCCCTGCAACTACAAATGCGATCCCGATCAGAAGGTTCAATACCCATCTGTCTCCGTGGAATCTCCTCACATCAAAGGCGCCCTGTATGGACATGGCGCCTCCGAAGATCAGTGCCAGTCCGAACAGGAAGGGAAGCACACTGATCACTACCGGGCAGTACAGGATCATGAACAGTCCGGATACCACGCAGACCAGTCCGGCAGACAGATCATGTTCCAGCGATCCTGCGTCTGCGCTGCGCCGTATATACCGGAAGATCCGGCCGATTCCGTAGACCGCGAGCACTCCGCCGATCCCATACACGATAATTCTGTTGGTAAGACTCGGCATCAGCAGCAGTACGAGACCGACGATCGCGATCAGTATGCTGGAAACCGAAGCATCTTTCAAAACATCTCTCATACAGAGAACACCCCTTTTCTCTTCTTATGAGTCACTGCACATCCGGGCGGCAGGCCTTCTCCTCCTGATTCTCCGGAAGTTTCTTCGAAACCGTAATCGCCAGCGCACCCGGTCCGATATGGCAGGATACCGACAATGACAACGGCTGCATGATGATCTCCTTGCCCGGATACACTTCCCTGATCTCAGAGACCCACTGTTCCACTTCTTCATCCCGGGCACCCGAATACGCACCTGAGATCCAGTACTGATCCGGCTGGCCTTCCAGTTTGAAGCGGTCGCAGATATCATCCTCGATTGCCTTGAGCATCGTCGTCTTTGACGCTTTCACGGTTCTGCACTTGGCAAATGCGTCCAGCTTCTGTCCCTGGATCTGCAGCACCGGTTTGATGCGCAGCAAAGTTCCCAGCGCTGCGGCAGCCGGCGTCACTCTCCCGCCCTTCTTCAGATATTTCAGAGTCGGGACATAGATGTATATGGAGGAATCATACCTGGTCTTCTCCAGATACTCTTTGATCGCCGCAGCGTCATATCCCTGCTGCGCCAGCGCAACCGCGTCCAGGACACTCTGTCTCTGCGTAACCGAGATGCGCTGGTTATCCACGACCTGGACCCTGCCGTCATAGTCATCCGCCAGCGTCCGTGCTGTAGCGCAGGAACTGGACAGGCCGCTGGACATCGGGATATAGACAACCTCGTCATACTCCTTCAGCAGGCTGTCCCAGCGATCCAGGACTTCACCGACAACCGGCATGGACGTGTGGATCTCCGCATCCCCCTGCAGATGGCTGTAGAAATCTTCCTGCGTGAGGGTGATATCTTCATAGTACAGCTCGTCATTGATGTAAAATGGCATCGGCAGGACGGATATCCCCAGCTGGGCTGCTGCCTTCTGCGTGATCCCGCTGTTGCTGTCAGTAAGGACCGCGACTCTCTTTCCCATACTCGTACTCTCCATTGATTGCTATTGGTTACTGGCGACACACGGCCTGCTCCCTCAGGCCGCGAACCAGCCGCATATCGTCACCTGATTAGTGCACATTTTATCAGAAAATGAAATCGAGCGCTACATAGAGCGCTCGATTTGTCCTCTGCAAATCTGAAATATATCTTAAATTCAACAGCTCAGCCGACCATCAGCACAAACTTGCGCGCTTCGCGTTCGGAATTCACGCATTCGATCTTTGCTCCGAGGCCTCTCAGCTTGAGATCGAAGTTCTCATATCCTCTCTGGATATAGATGATATCATCGATCATCGTGATGCCTTCTGCTGCCAGTCCGGCGATTACAAGAGCCGCTCCCGCACGAAGGTCCGGTGCGCTGACACGGGCTCCGGTAAGCTTCTCAACTCCGGAGATCACAGCAGTATTGCCTTCCACTTTGGACACGGCGCCCATCCGCGCAAGCTCGTCCAGATACTTGAAGCGGTTCTCGAAGATGCTCTCCGTCACGATACTGGTGCCTTCCGCCATGGACAGCGCAACACCGATCTGCGGCTGCATATCCGTCGGATAGCCGGGGTAGGGAAGTGTCTTGACGTTGGCGCAGGAAAGTCTCGCAGGAGCCTTCACCCGCACGGCTGTGTCAAACTCTTCGATATCGCATCCGATCTCGAGCAGTTTGGAGATGGTCGCTTCCAGATGCTTCGGAATGACATTCCTGACCGTTACATCACCGCCGGTACATGCCGCGGCAAACATATAGGTTCCTGCCTCAATCTGGTCCGGAATGATCGAATACTCTGTGGAATGCAGCTTCTCAACACCCACGATACGGATCACATCCGTACCGGCGCCTTTGATGTTCGCTCCCATACTGTTCAGGAAGTTCGCCACATCAACCACGTGCGGTTCCTTGGCACAGTTCTCGATTACGGTCCTTCCTTCCGCCATGGAAGCGGCCATCATGATATTGATGGTAGCACCGACAGACACTGTATCGAGGAATATATGGCGTCCCTTCAGCGCCTGCGCAACTGCGCAGATGCTTCCGTTCTGTATCGTAACCGTTGCACCCAGTGCTTTGAAGCCCTTCAGATGCAGGTCGATCGGTCTCGAACCGATATTGCATCCGCCGGGAAGCGGAACCTCCGCCTTTTTATATTTTCCAAGCAGCGCGCCGAGAAGATAATAACTCGCACGGATCTTCTTGATGTATTCGTACTCAATGTTCACATCGCCGATGTCGGCGCCGCACAGCACGACACTGTGTCTGTCTCTGCGGTCTACCTTCACGCCGATCTGTATCATCGCTTCCAGCATGACATTGACGTCTCTTACATCCGGAAGGTTCTCGATCAGAACCTCTTCATCCGTCATGATCGCTGCAGCAAGAATACCGAGAGCAGCATTCTTCGCTCCGCCGATCTCAACCTCGCCGTTCAGCGCAGTGCCGCCTCTGATAATATATTGTTCCATACTCTGTCCTCTTCAGTTACTAATTATTCCGCCATCCGGATCTTCCCTTAATTCCCCGGCCGGCGTCTCCCCCTTATCGCTGCCCACTCTCCCTTAAAGAGTAAGCAAAAAGGACAAGCTGAATGTGCTCGTCGTTGATATTATAACCACAATTAATCAATCTGTAAACATTTTTTAAAGTATCGCCTCTCCGGAGGCCCCGTTTTCCCTGTATAATCCCCGGAGAAAGGCACGCAGCAGATGCGTTCACAGGAGGGAGAATACGGACATGGATCACAGGAAAGTCAGAGCCGCACGCAGTGCTCTGGATATCGTCGGACTCATTTTTGCAATCATCGGGGGATTCTTTGCTGCTGCAGGAATCCTTGCTGCTGTTGCCATGAAGCAGGAGGTCCATACTCATGGATATTCAGACGTTGACATACTGCCATTCATTTTCCTCGGTATCGGGCTGCTGTTCCTGGTGCTTGGATCAGCCTTTCTGATACATGGGATACGGAAACGTGCCCGGTCCGCCAGGCTTGTCCGGGAGGGCTTCTATGTGACCGCTGTCGTCCGGGACATCTATCCTAATGAGACTGTCCGGATCAACGGAAGATCCCCTTTTATCCTGGAGTGCCACTACCGTGACATGACAGCGGGCAAAACGCACATTTTCAAGAGTGACAATGTCCCGTTCTATCCCATCGATGCCATAGACACGCAGATCCGTGTCTATGTGGATCCTTCCAACATGGATCACTATTATGTGGACATCTCCGGGCTGACGGACTGCGTCGTGATCCATTGAACACCGGTGATCTGCCCGATTCCGGCCGCACTGTCCACGATGTATGTCGCGTCATTCTCCTTCAGTTCTTCCACCGTTCCGTACCCGTAGGTCACCCCGATGGAATCGCATCCGGCCTGCGCGGCTCCGATGATGTCAAACCGGGTATCCCCCACCATCACGGCATCCTGGCTGCTGACCCCGAGCTCCTTCAGTGCCCGCTCGATCAGGACACTTTTCCGGTTGGAGCCATCGCTGGGATCCGGTCCTGCAACGCATGCAAAAAACCTGCGAAGGTCAAAATGTTCCAGGACCTTCTCTGCCATCGCCTGCGGTTTGGAGGTGACAACTGCGCACAGGATCCCATTTTCTCCGAGAGCCTCCAGCAGCTGCCACATTCCATCATACACCGTCAGGTTGTACGCTTCCCCTGCGCTGTAGCACTCTCTGTACAGAACGATCGCACGCTCCGCCTCCTCTTCGTCCATCCCGCAGAAGGTCTGGAAAGAATACTGTAGCGAAGGCCCGACAAACCGGCGCATCGTCTCTTCCGGAAGCGGCTCATGGCCCATCTTCTCCATCGCATACCGGCAGGAATTCATGATCCCCGGCCCGGAATCATTGATCGTGCCGTCCAGGTCAAACAGCACCGCCTTATATTTCTTCATAGATCCTCCGATTTCCGAGAGCGCGCTGCCCTCATCCCTGCAGGTGTTCGTCCAGCAGGATCGTGAACGGGCCGTCATTGACCAGGGATACTTTCATTTCCGCGCCGAATTCTCCCGTCTGCACACCGTATCCGGCCTTGCGGCATTCTTCCGTGATGTACTCATAGATTGCCCTGGCGTGATCCGGTTTTCCTGCGTCTGTGAAACTCGGGCGGTTGCCTTTGCGGCAGTTTGCATACAGTGTGAACTGGGATACCAGAAGGAGTTCTCCCCCGACATCCTTCAGTGACAGGTTGGTCTTCCCCTGTGCATCTTCAAAGATGCGAAGGCCGAGTAGTTTGCGGACGAACAGGTCCGCTGTTTCTCTCGTGTCGGAATCGCACACTCCGATCAGGACCAGGAACCCCTTCCGGATCTGCCCGACCGTCTTCCCGTGGATGGTCACCGCTGCTTCGGATACTCTCTGTACTACGAATCTCATGCTTCTCCTCCCAGGCTCCGGTCCTTCAGGCCTGGCCTGTCAGTTTTACGTAGGTTGCCTCATGTCCGACCTTCTCCAGGAACCGTCCGAAGATATCGGATGTGTGAAGTTTCAGTGTGGAGGTGTTGTTGCACGGATGCGCCCCGATATAGGGATTCTTCTTCAGGTCTTCATCCACCAACAGGCGCACATGTCCTTCTGTATCATTCATCAGCCCGAGCACACTGGCGCTTCCCTGCAGGCAGTTCATATACTCCCACATATACTCTTCCGGGCCAAATGAAAGCCTTGCCGATCCGATCTGTTTCGTGATCTCTTTTGTCTTGAACGGCTTGTCCCCCGGCATGAGCAGCAGATAGAAGCTGGTCTTCTGCCGGTTGCACAGAAACAGATTCTTGCAGATGGGCGCCTTCAGGACCTTTTCGATCTGCTGGCAGTCTTCCATCGTCTCCGCGCGGTCATGATCCGCCCGCTTGAACGTGATCCCTGCCTTGGTAAGGAATCGGTATGTGCGCATCTTCTGGTCCGGAC
>OMSN01000287.1 GCA_900313765.1 uncultured Eubacteriales bacterium | reverse complement strand
ACGGGCTTTGTCTCTGTCAGAGTGTAGATCTGTCCTGCTACCAGCTCTTTGATCACATGAGGCTCTGTCGTGGATACCCACTCATCCATCACTTCTCCCAGAGAATTCGTCACTGTCAGGTGTGCACCTTCCAGTTCCTCTCCGGTCGTAAGGATCGACTTCGTGATCTCGACCGTGGTAGGTTCATCCTCAAAAGTGAAGTCGTAGGAAACACTTACCAGATCCTGGCCCTCATAAGTGGATGTAAAGTCCTTCACCTCATGTGAACACACAAATCCAGGAGGCGCATACAGTTCCTTCACATAATATTTCCCGTCAATGGGAAGATCCGCAACAAACCGAATCAGTCCGTTTTCATCTGTTGTCTTCAGCTCGATCAGCTCATCCTTTTTCAGCAGCACGTCTCCTGTTGTCTGGGATTTAATGTCCTCCCTGGAATACAAGCCGAACACTCCGCCCTTGAGAAGACGATCAGTATCCTTCTCCTTCTTCAGTACAGAAACAGCAACTTTCTGTCTCGCATTCTGCCAGGCTTCATCGAACGTTACGACCGGTGTGTCCTGATCACGGTAGGACAGGTCCACCTGACGGATCTCGTCATCCAGGACATATCCGTACGCAGTCTCTACCTCCTTCACATAGTATTTGCCGACGGGCAGGTTATCCGCCATGGCTACTCCGTTATCGTCTGTTGTGATCGTTGCCACCAGTTCATCCTTTTTGTAATAGTCCGGGCTTTCCCCGTCCGCCGCTTTGATATCCTCCGCAGCATAGACTTCAAAGGTGACCGGCTTCAGATTCCCGCTTATGTAGTCAAAGAAGAACTCTACGGTTCCCTTCACATTGTCCAGCAGACTGACCTTATCCAGGAATTCACCCTTCTTATTGATCAGGAGTCTTGCAACGGGCACCTCGTCCTTCATGTCTACCTGAACAGGCTTTCCGTCATCTGCGATCGTAAACTCGATCTCATTTGCCACCAGATAGCCGTATGGCGCGAACTCCTCCCGCAGACGATAGGACTTCCCAATCAGAAGGCGCTTAATCACATGTGGTTCATTTTTCACCGATGTCCAGGTTTCGATCTCATTTCCCTTCTCATCCAGCACCTTCAGCGTTGCACCGTCCAGTTCCACGCCTGTGGTGATATCTGACTTCGTGAAATGAACCTCTGTCGGCTTATTCTTCTTATCCGCAGTCAGCTTCACAACAGGGATATCCTGTCCCTGATAAGAGGCATCATAAGGAATAACCTCATCAGAACTGTAATATCCGTCCGGTGCTTTAGTTTCCTTCACATAGTAGCTGCCAAGCGGAACATCCAACGTAAAGGCCGCATTGCCGTCCTCTCCGCTCTCTATCTCCTGAAGCAGATGATCCTTCTCTACCAGGACCTGATCTCCCAGCAGAATATCCTCCCCTGTATAGAGGCCGAACACTGCTCCTGCAACAGGCACTTCAGTTTCCTCATCCAGCTTCCTGGTCGTGATGGAAACCTTCTGGCGTTCATTGGTGAAGGTCAGCTCCCTGCTGATCACAGGCGTATTCTGATTCACATAGGCAAAGGACACTCCCTGCGGTTCTGCGTTCAACGTATATCCATAAGGTGCATTTTTCTCGCGCACCTCATAGCTGCCAAGCGGAAGCTCCTTCTTTACCGCCATGCCGTCTTCACCAGTTGTGATCGTATCCACCAGTTCACCCTTCGCATAGGCAGTGTGCAGTCCCTTCCGGACCACCTGTCCAAGGCACTTCCGCTTCCGGTCCACACCGACGCTCTCGAACCCGCCAGTCAGGATCCGGACAAACTGTTTTTCCAGCGCCTGCTCCGACACATATTTCGGTTCTGCTGCCCTGCCGGTGCCTCCGGTGCCGTCCGCAGCGGACGATGCTGCAGCCCCCGCCGGAACGGGCAGTTCCTTCAGCACTTCCTTCGCAGGCGTCACAAGGCCATCCATAAAGTGGGTGATGACCTCATAAGGCTTCTGGTCCGCTGTCTCGCTGCCCCAGCCGAAGGAACCGGTCACCTCATCCATCACGATCTCCCCGACGAAATAGCCCTTGTCACGCAGCATCTCGATGCCGGACAGATATCCCTTATCCCGGCTCAGCACCAGATGAATGGCGTCCGGATGCTTCCGCACCGACATGCCGAGCTGTGTCATGATGCAGAAATCCATGGCATTCGGGCGTCCGTTCCTGCAGTGCCGGTATTTCACGCGGCACCTGCTGCTGTCCAGAAGATCCATCTCCGCGAAAGAAAGCTTCGGAGACCTGTCAGAGTAAAAAATGGACACATGCCAGGATTTTCCCATCCGGTTCACGATGTTTATGAAGGAAAGTCCTGTGTTTTCCGTATCTACATACAAGTATTTCTTCATGGCTTTTTTCC
>OMSN01000193.1 GCA_900313765.1 uncultured Eubacteriales bacterium | reverse complement strand
GTACTGCGTCAAGCGGCAGACGCATCGCCAGCAGATTGTTCGTGTATCCACCAAAAGCCTCTCTGTTGAAGAAGTTTCCCCATCTTCCCACGATCTGTCCGGTCACCATGCCCAGGCAGGCCGTGTCAAGGATCAGCGGGATCTTCAGTTTCTTCACTCTGCAGTAGATCAGGACCGCCAGCACTGCTCCGATCAGAGAGCCGTACAGTGCAAGTCCGCCTCCGCGAAAGTCAAGGATCTCATTCAGATGATCCTTGTAATAGTCCCAGCTGAAAACAACGTAATAAGTCCTTGCGCCGAGAAGGCCGAGCACGATCCCCAGCAGGGCAATATTGACGTAATCGTCCGGATTCTGTCCGGTCTTCTTTGCCATCCACATGGCAACATAGAGTCCTGCCAGGATACCCAGTGCCATCGTGATCCCCAGTGCCATCGTGATCCCGTAGAGCGCGATCTCATAGCCGAATACGCTGAAGGACTTGATGACATATGGCAGGTGGATTCCCAGATTCGGGAAGTCAATAGACATAATTTATTTCCTTTAGTATAGGCGCCAGGCCGCGGATGCTGCGCTTCGCTCAGCGCGCCGCTTCGCGGCTCAATCCGCGGCTGTCTGGGCGTTCCGCCCATCCAGCTCCGTGTGCAGTTATGCCCTCACATGCGCAAGCGCCTGTCGGGCATCTCTGCCCCCGTGCCTGGCGCTCTGAACTGTTGTCACACATTAAACCTAAATAGTATCACATCGCCATCCTGGACCACATATTCTTTTCCTTCCAGGCGGACGATGCCTTTTTCTCTGGCGGCGCCAAGTGAGCCGCACTCCAGCAGGTCTTTATAGTTGACGACCTCTGCACGGATGAATCCGCGCTCGAAATCAGTGTGGATCTTGCCAGCTGCCTGCGGAGCCTTGGTTCCCTTCTTGATGGTCCAGGCTCTGGTCTCTTTCTCTCCCGCTGTCAGGAAGCTCATCAGTCCGAGCAGGCTGTAGCTTGCGCGGATCAGTTTGTCAAGGCCGGACTCTGTCAGTCCCAGGTCTTCCAGGAACATCTGCTTCTCGTCATCATCCAGTTCCGAGATCTCTTCTTCGATCTGCGCGCAGACTACAAAGACTTCTGAGCCGGACTCGGCTGCCAGTTTCCGGACTGCCTGCACATGCGGATTGTTCGCGCCGTCATCCGCCGCGTCATCCTCTGCCACATTGGCTGCAAAGATCACCGGCTTGGCGGTCAGAAGATTCAGTTCCGCAAACAGGGCACTCTCTGCGTCATTCTTCGGTTCAAAGGAGATGGCAAGTTTCCCTTCTTCCAGGTATGCTTTCAGTCTCTGGAGCATGGCAAGCTCGGCCGCTGCGTCCTTGTCATTCTTCGCAGCCCTTCCGACTCTGGACATCCTGCGCTCGAGCACTTCCAGATCTGCAAAGATCAGTTCCAGGTTGATGGTCTCCACATCACGTGCCGGATCCACGCTGCCGTCCACATGGACAACATTGGCATCCTCAAAGCAGCGCACCACATGCACCAGGGCGTCGCACTCACGCACATTTCCCAGGAACTGGTTGCCCAGGCCTTCACCCTTGGATGCGCCTTTGACAAGGCCTGCGATGTCGACGAATTCGATCACTGCCGGCGTGACCTTCTTGGAATTGTACATATCGCCCAGCAGTTTCAGACGCTCGTCCGGAACCGGGACCACGCCTACATTCGGATCGATCGTGCAGAACGGATAATTTGCGGACTCCGCTCCGGCTTTTGTCAGAGAATTAAAAAGGGTGCTCTTGCCGACATTCGGCAGCCCCAGGATACCAAGCTTCATATCAGTTTTTTCTCCTTACCACGGCAAAGATTTCCTGCCGTTTTCATTTCTGTGAGGAACTTCCTCATGATCAGGCTCCCCCCCGTGTAAGCGATATAAAAAGAGCCCATTGCAAATGTTGATTATAGCAAACGGGCTCTCTTTTCTCAATACTTTTCAGTTTCCGCCACACAGATGCTGCGTCAGTACAGACCGGTTCCGGTTCTGCATCTTCGCGTGCGGATATTCAGCCATAAGTCCGGCGCAGTTTCGCGTTCAGTTTGGAATAGATATGTTCCCTGAACCAGGGCTCTGAGCTCGCCTCAACTGCCTCGTCCAGGCCAAACCACTTCACGCCGCTGTTCTCCCCTTCCCTGACATGAAGGCCTTCCTCCTCATCCGCTTCCAGCAGATAGGTTACATTCAGGTGCAGATGGGAGCTGACATACCTGCCTTTCTTCACATGGCCGTCCACCGTCAGAACCTCCAGGGAGAAGATCTCATCTGACGCAGGTCTCACATTCCGGATCCCGGCCTCCTCGCGCGCTTCCCTGCAGGCAACCGACAGAAGATCCTCCTCGCCGTCCGCGTGCCCGCCAAGCCAGCTCCAGGAATCGTAGATGTTGTGGTAAGCCATCAGGGCTTTTGTCCGGTCCGCGTTCACAATCCAGGCGCTTGCGGTCATGTGGCACAGTGCATTGTCCCGGGTAAACACATCTTCTTCCGTCTCCAGCGCGTGCAGGATCAGTTCGCGGTCCCGCTCCTCCTGCTCATTGAAGGGCACATATGCCGTGATCTGGTCCAGTAGTTTTCTCCTCTTGTCCCTCTCCATGTCGGTCCTCCTTCTGCCGTCAGAACTCACGATCTGCACATCACAGCCGCTGTCTGACACTCAGATCTTATCATATCACTTTACTCTCTCACCCGGCCTGTTCAAACTGGGAATTGTAGAGCTGCGCGTAGAAGCCGTTCAGCGCCATCAGTTCCCTGTGACTGCCCTGCTCCACGATATCGCCGTCTCTCATGACCAGGATGACATCCGCGTTGCGGATCGTGGACAGCCTGTGGGCGATCACGAAGCTGGTCCTGCCCTTCATCAGCGTTTCCATGGCTGACTGGATCAGGTGCTCTGTACGGGTGTCGACAGAAGATGTCGCCTCATCCAGAATCAGGATCGGGTTATCCGCAAGAAGAGCTCTCGCGATCGTGAGAAGCTGTTTCTGTCCCTGGGAGACATTGGTCGCCTCCTCGTTCAGTTCCATCTGATAGCCTCCGGGAAGCGCACGGATAAAATGATCCGCCCTTGCCGCTTTCGCTGCGGCGATCACTTCCTCATCCGTGGCATCCAGCCTTCCGTAGCGGATATTCTCCATGATCGTACCGTTGAACAGCCAGGCGTCCTGAAGCACCATGCCGAAGCCCTCGCGAAGCTCAGTCCTGCGGTACTCGGTAACCGGATGCCCGCCGACCAGGATCTGTCCTCTGTTCACGTCATAGAAACGCATCAGCAGCTTCACCATGGTCGTCTTCCCGGCTCCGGTCGGACCGACGATCGCCACCATGCTGCCCGGTTTCACATCAAGATTGAAGTCATGGATAATGATCTTATCCGGCTTATAGCCGAACTGAACATGGTCAAATGTGACGCTGCCGTCGATATCTGTGACAGGTGCCGGATGCTCTGCTTCCGCCACTTCCTCCGGTTCATTCAGGAACTCGAAGATGCGCTCTGCCGCCGCTGCCATGGACTGCAGCATGTTGGAGACCTGCGCCATCTGGGTGATCGGCTGGGTAAACCTCTTTACATACTGCACGAAGGCACGATCATGATCGTTCCTGCCGCGGCAAGCATCGCTCCGGCCACCGCCACCGCCACATATCCCAGGTTGCTGACGAAGTTCATCAGCGGCATCATGAGTCCGGAGAAGAACTGGCTCTTCCAGCCGGATTCAAACAGGATATCGTTTGTCTCCCTGAACGCCTCCAGTTCCGTCTCTTCCCGGTTGAATGCCTTGACCACATTGTGTCCGGAGAAGGTTTCCTCGATCTGTCCGTCGATCTTTCCAAGGTACTTCTGCTGCGCGAAGAAATACTTCTGAGAACGCTTCACAATGACCGCCACCAGCACGATCGAAACCGGAAGGATGATCAGGGTGATCAGCGTCATCAGAGGCGATATGGACAGCATCATGACCAGCACGCCGATCAGCGTGCAGACAGAGGTGATCAGCTGCGTGATCGACTGGTTCAGAGACTGTCCCAGTGTGTCGACGTCATTCGTGATCCTGGACAACACGTCACCAACCGTATTGGATTCGAAATAGCCCAGGGGCATCCGGTTGATCTTCCGGCTGATCTCCTCCCGCATCCTGAAGCACATCTTCTGTGATACGCCGGACATCACCCATCCCTGGATAAATGCAAAGACCATACTGCATGCGTAGAGTCCCATCAGTTTCAGCAGGATCGAACCGATCTTTCCGAAGTTGATCTGTCCTGTTCCCGAGATCTTGGCGATGAGACCGTTAAACAGTTCGGTCGTCGCATTTCCCAGGATCTTCGGTCCGATGACATTGAAGATGGTGGATCCGACGGCGAAGATCATGACGATGATCACTGCGATCCTGTACCTGCCCATGTAGGAGAGGAGTTTGCGGATCGTACCCATGAAATCCTTCGGTTTCTCAAAGCGCCTGCCGCGGGGGCGGGCATTTCTTCTTCCTTCTGCCATCAGTCCTCACCTCCCATCGACGCAAGCTCTGCCTCTGAGAGCTGGCTCTGTGCGATCTCCCTGTATGTAGGACAGGACTTCATCAGTTCCTCATGGGTTCCCTGGCCGACGATCCTTCCTTCTTCCATGCACAGGATCTTGTCCGCATGAAGGACCGTGGAGATCCTCTGCGCAACGATGATCACGGTGGAATCGCCGGTATATTTCATAAGTTCTGTCCGCAGGACAAGATCTGTCTTATAGTCCAGCGCGGAAAATGAATCGTCGAACACATAGATCTTCGGATGTTTCGCGATCGCTCTTGCAATGGACAGCCTCTGCCTCTGACCTCCGGAGACATTGGCGCCTTCCTGGGCGATGTCATACCCGTATCCTTCTTTCTTCTCGAGGATAAATTCCTCTGCCTGAGCGATCCGTGCCGCCTCCTTCATATCCTCGTCCGTGATCTGGTCCCCGCCGTATTTGATATTCGATTCGATGGTACCTGTAAAGAGCATCCCCTTCTGCGGCACGTATCCGATCTGATCTCTGAGATATTTCTGGGACAGCTGACGGATATCGACCCCATCCAGAGTGATCTGTCCCTGCGTCACGTCAAAGAACCTCGGGATCAGATTCACAAGCGTGGTCTTGCCGCATCCGGTAGAGCCGATGATGGCGGTAACCTCCCCGGGACTGGCCGTAAAGGAGATATCTGCAAGTGCCGGTGCCTCTGCTCCCGGATAGGTGAACTGCACATCCTGAAATGCAAGGCGTCCGCTGCCTTCCCTGGCCTCGCCATCTCTTGGCTGATCCGGATCAATGAGGGATACCGGTGTATCCAGCACTTCTGCGATACGGTCCGCCGCAATGCCTGCACGCGGCAGCAGGATAGAAACCATGGACATCATCAGAAAGCCTATGACGATAACCATCGAGTATGTGACAAACGCGGTGAGGTCGCCTACCTGGATGGTTCCCAGATCGACTCTCCCGGCGCCGACCCACACGATCAGTACCGATACCCCGTTCATGATGAACATCATAACAGGCATCATGATGGACATGGTACGGTTTGTAAACAGCTGGGTCTCATACAGGTCCCTGCTGGCCTTCTCAAACCGTTTCTCCTCATGCGCTTCCCGGCTGAAAGCGCGGATCGGCATGATGCCCGTCAACAGTTCCCTCGATACAAGATTCAAACGGTCCACCAGTGTCTGCATCTTCTTAAACTTCGGCATGGCTACCGCCAGCAGGATACCGATCAGTGCTGACAGCGCGATTACTGCCACTACGATGATCCAGCTCATTCCGGATCTGGTGCGGATAACCTTCACGATGCCGAACGCCGCAAGGATCGGAGCATACGCCACCATCCGAAGCAGCATGACGATCACGAACTGGACCTGCTGGATATCGTTGGTAGACCTGGTGATCAGAGATGCCGTGGAGAACTTCTCCATCTCTGCGTTGGTAAACTTCATGACCTTCTCATAGATGGATTCCCGAAGCCGTCTGCCTACACCGGCAGAAACCCGGGAAGCAAGCAGACCAGTCAGTACAGCTGTCACACTCATCAGCAGCGCCATCAGCAAGTGGTGCAGCGGCGGATGATAGAACTGCCAGCGCGTGGACACGTCAAAGTCGGGCAGCTTTAACCCGTTTTCGTACCAATACATAATATAGGACGCGTGACCGTGCGTGCCCTCAAAGGAGCCGACGTCGTGCTGCAGCTGGGTATAGTCATAGCGGAGCACATAACAGTAGCGCACCACCACGCCCAGCACCATCATCAGCAAAATCAGGCGGTCGGTTTTCAGCGACTTTTCGGCAACCATCACCGCGCCGAGCTGAAAAATACCGACGCCCACGAGGATAAACATCATCTGCGCATGCTGGGGATTTTCGCTGACCATCAGCGAAAACAACAGAATCATCACCGCCGAGGAAAGCAGCAGATAAAGATTGATTTTAAAGCTTTTGCTCGGCTTGCCAAACAGGGTTAACGCCACCATGCCGAAAAGCCAAAGCAGTTCCTCAAACGCAATGTGCCCCTCGGCAATTTGGCTTGCCTGCGCAAAGCCAAACGGCAGAAGCAGCGCACATAAAAGCGCAATCACAATATACGGGTGGCGCAGCAGCGTGTCAAAGACCACGTCAAATGTGCGCGCCTTTTCTTTTATCGTACTCATCAGCTCTCCTTCTCCTCGTGATATTCCTTCTCGGTGTTGACGTTCCAGATGTTATCCTTTTTCGTGTCGCCCGAAAGAATATTTTTTACCGCCTCAAAGGAGGTGCACATGCTGTGGTCGATATTATTGTAGCGGTGCTGTCCGTTTCTGCCGACGCAGAACAGGTTGGGAATGGTGTCCAGATAGCCGCGCAGCTCGTCCATGTGCTCATAGGTGTCAAAATAGGCGGGATACGCCTTCTTGACACGCTCCACATGGCTGTCAAGCACATCGCTTTCGCTGTCAATCAAGCCCATAGTGACCATTTCTTTGACCGCCATCTGCGCAAAATCGCTGTCGGTCATCGACCACATGTCGTCGCCCTCGTTGCAGAAATATTCCAAGCCCATCCAAACGGTGTTTTCGATGTTCTTTACCATATAGGGCGACCAGTTGTTATAAATCTGAAAGCGTCCCATTTTGACGTTTCTGTCATGGACATACACCCAGTTGTCGGGCACGATATTGCCCATGGT
>OMSN01000054.1 GCA_900313765.1 uncultured Eubacteriales bacterium | reverse complement strand
ACCGACAAGACTGAACTTGCCTCCGGTCATGGCCGTTCCGCCGATAACAACTGCCAGAATGGCATCCATCTCATAGTTGATGCCCGCGTTGTTCGAGTCATTGGACATGATACGGCTGGCGTAGATCAGTCCGGAGATACCGGAGAGGAAACCGGTGATCGCATATACGATCAGGATAACCTTGTCCGAGCTGATACCGGACAGGCGGCTGGCACTCCGGTTGATGCCGACTGATTCCACATAGGTTCCGAAGGCGGTCTTCCTCACGAAGATACCCATCCCTATACAGACTATCACCATAATGACGATGGGCATGGGGAATGGTCCCAGGCTGCCCTGGCCGATCCGGCGGAAGGGCGTGTACATGGTGGTAAACTGTTTGCCGTTTGTAAGAATCTGTGCGATTCCGCGGCCGCTGACCATCAGGATCAGGGTCGCGATGAACGGCTGCATGCCTCCCTTGGAGATCAGGAATCCGTTGAACAGACCCATCAATGTGCAGGTCAGGAGCGGGAATACGATTGCCATCCAGAACGGATAGACGGAGTAATCACCGGGGGTCACATACTCCAGAACGTCCCATCTCATCAGTTTCAGAGCCATGGCTCCGGATACTGCAACAAGAGCGCCGACCGACAGATCCGTTCCGCCCAGGGCGATGACCAGTGTCATTCCCATGGCAATGATGGAGATCTCTGCCGAGCGGTTGACGATATCGATCAGACTTCCGTACAGGACTCCTGTGGAGGGCTGTATACTGATGGCAAAGAAGTCCGGACGAATGATAAAGCATACGAGCAGAATCAGGGCTTCCGCGATCACTGCCCATGTGATCTTGGAACGGGTGAGCGCGGAAAAGTTTATTTTTCTGTTTTTCATGATCCGCCCTCCTTTACCACGTTCGCGCCTTCCGCGATGATGCTCAGGATCTGCAGCTGCGTGCAGTCCTCACCGTCCACCTCCGCTACCTTCTCTCTGTCTCTCATGATCACGATCCGGTTCGAGCATCGGATGATCTCATCCAGCTCAGAACTGATGAAGATTACGGATACGCCGTCTCCGCACATCTCCAGCATAAGGCGCTGGATCTCTGCCTTTGCACCGACATCGATACCTCTGGTCGGCTCGTCCAGGATCAGCACATCCGGCTCGGATGCCATCCAGCGTGCGAGAATAACCTTCTGCTGATTGCCGCCGGACAGTTCACCGATCTTCTTCTCCGCATCGGGAGTTGCAATCGAGAGTGCCTTGATATATTTGTCTGCGAGTTTCTCCTGCTCCGCGCGGGACATGGGATGCAGGAATCCTCTTCTTGCCTGAACAGCAAGCATGATATTCTCACGGATGGACAGGTCACCGATGATTCCGTCTTTCTTACGGTCTTCAGGACAGAACGCAATCTTCTTCATGATCGCGTCATGCGGATTCTTCAGTACCGCCTTCTCTCCCCTGATACGGATCTCACCGTGTGCGATCTTCTCATCGCCGAAGAGCATCTGCGCGGTCTCGGTACGGCCGCTTCCCAGCAGGCCTGCAAACCCGAGAAGTTCTCCTTCGCGGATTCCGACGGATATGTCTTTCACCTTGCCCGGAACGCCGATATGCTCGCCTTCCATCATCATTTTCGCATTCGGATCGACTGTAGCTCTCTTCAGGTTGAAGATTGCGTCGATGTCTTTACCGATCATTTCCGTAACCAGCTGGACCTTCGTCAGTTCATTGATCCCATAGGACCCGATCAAATGTCCGTTTCGAAGGATCGTCATACGGTCGGAAACTGCATAGACCTGATCCAGGAAATGGGTGATGAAGATGATTCCCATTCCTTCTTTCTGCAGGTCTCTCATAACTTCAAAAAGAAGTTTAACCTCATTGTCATCCAGTGACGAGGTCGGCTCATCCAGTATCAGGATCTTAGCCTGGACATCCACTGCTCTGGCTATGGAGACCATCTGCTGAATTGCAGTGGAATAGAAGGACAGCGGACGGTTTACATCAATGTCAAGATGGAATCTGGTCATCAGCTCATCCGCGCGTCTGTTGATCTCCTTCCAGTCGATCTGTCCCCTCCGCATCGGCTGACGGCCGATGAAAATGTTCTCCGCAACGGTAAGGTTGGGGCAGAGGTTGATCTCCTGGAACACAGTGGAGATGCCAAGTTCCATCGCCTGCTGCGGACTGGTCGGATTGATCTCTTTTCCATCCAGCAGGATCTGGCCGGCATCCTTGTGGTTTACGCCTGTCAGGCATTTTATCAGAGTCGACTTTCCAGCGCCATTTTCTCCAAGCAGGGAGTGCACCTCTCCCCTCCGAAGTGTAAAGCTGACCTTGTCAAGAGCCTTAACGCCGGGAAACTGGATTTCAATGTCTTTCATCTCAAGAACAATGTCACCTGGCAACTGCACACCTCCTATAAAAAATGCGGGCGGTTATAGAAGCAACCGCCCGCAATGAATTAGTTACGAATTATCCATATGAACCGGCTGTATTTATATCTGCCGTTTTTTATCAATATACGCGCTCGTCGATCACATCTGCAGCCTTGACAGATACAACAGTACCAAGGTCGATGCCGCCGTCCATATCATAGACGCCTTCTTCCGGATGGATGACTTCCTTGCTCATCTCTTCGCCAGCCTCGAGGGACTCGATACAGCTCTCTACGAACGGGCCATACAGAGGTGTGCACTCGATGGTAGCATTCATCTCGCCTGCTACGATTGCTTCGAAAGCAGCCTTAACGGAGTCGCAGCCTACGATGATGATGTCTTTGCCAGGAACAAGGCCTGCAGCCTTGATAGCGTCGATTGCGCCAAGTGCCATGTCGTCGTTCTGTGCGATCAGGACATCGATCTTGTCGATGGACTTCAGCCAGCTCTCCATAACTGCCTGGCCTTCAGCACGGGTGAAGTTACCGGTCTGCTGTCCGACCAGCTTCAGGAACGGATACTCTTCCATAGCTGCCAGGTTACCTTCGGTACGTCCGGTCTGTGCAGATGCGCCGGTGGTTCCTTCCATGATAACAACGTTGACATCTTCGCTGTCACGTCCTACACTCTTCAGATATTCGCCTGCCCATGCGACCTGGCGGCGTCCCTCTTCGACGAAGTCTCCGCCGAATGCTGCAACATAGTCAATATCGTCAATGCAGTCCGGAAGTCTGTCGACCAGGATCAGCGGAATCTCAGCTTCGTTAACTTCTGCAAGAACTTCTTCCCAACCGGTGGAAACAACGCCGGTGAACAGGATATAGTCTACGCCCTGGGTGATGAAGTTGCGAAGAGCCTTGATCTGGTTCTCCTGCTTCTGCTGAGCATCATCATAAACGAGCTCCCAGCCTTCGTGTGCTTCGATGGTTCCGTTGATGGAATCTGTGTTTGCGGTACGCCAGTCAGACTCCTGGCCGATCTGGGAGAATGCAACCTTGATGTCAGCCATCGCCGGTGCTGCCAGACCCATGCACATTGCTGCGGTCAGAACAATTGCTGTGAGTTTTTTCATACTGATACCTCCATACAATAAAGAATGCTGTACCATACAGCTCAACTGATATGTACAGAGTAGGGTAAATAAACAAAACTATCAATGATATCTCATTTTATTTTGGTTGATTTTCACCCTATCCGGCAGGACCACCGTGCCAAAATGGTTAAAATGTATATCATTTTGGTTTGATTTTATAATATTTGGTTATTTTGGTTTGTTTTCATTCCGATACTCACTGGGTGTCATCCCGACATTTTTCTTAAAGATATAACTGAAATAATGCCGGTCGTTATACCCTACGGCAAAACAGATCTGAGAAGAACGCATATCCGTCGCCCGGAGCAGTTCCTTGGCCTTGGAGATCCGAAGCCCGGTCAGGTAGCTGGTAAAAGATACGCCTGTTTCCTGGGAAAACACGGTCGAGAAACGGCTGTTGGACATGCCTGCCGCCTTCGCCGCATCCTGCAGCATCAGATTCGGATCCGTAAAGTTATGCGCCATGTACTGCTGCGCACGCACAACCGCCGTATTGCTGTAGGCATGCGTTGTGCTGTCCCTGTACTGCAGCGCCTGGCTGATCAGTGATACCAGAGCGTTATAGACCGTCTCCCAGGGTGCCTGGCTGATCACAGTCTCATAATCCTGGCTGTTCAGTACACCGCCGGCTTCCCCGCCGGCCTCCCGCACGATCCGTGCAGCCGTCATCAGGCCCTCCATCCGCAGATATTCCCGTGTTCCTTCCGCCTTCACATCCGCTCCCTGCAGGGAATAGGAATACTCCTGGAAAACAGAGGGAAATTCCTCTGACGTCACATAGCGAAGCTGTTCATACAGAGGCTGGATGTCCAGGCTCTGCAGCGTGGACGGCGCATCATCGATCTCCTGGATCCCGATGATCTGCATCCTCGCGTTATCCGGACGTTTCTTTGCCAGATAGCGGATATGGCGGGCAGATCTCATGGATTCATAGATACCCGAAAGATCCGTGCACATCTCTCCGATCGTGATCAGGGTATCCTGTGCCTGGTTCTGTTCCAGCGTATAGAGCGCAGCGGAGGCAAATGTGTATGCCCTGTCCTCCACATCCTCCCGGCTGTTTCCCATGACCAGGGCTCTGACCCCTTCCTGGAATGTACACAGAAGGATCATTCCACCGCTCCCGTCCGTAAGCTGGAGCAGGATGCGGAAACATTCCTCCACATCACCTTCCGGAAGACTGCACGTGATCTCCGCAACGGTATAGCAGGGAGCATCTATGCTGATCCCCAGATTCTGCATCTGCGTCTTTGTTTTCTGAACCTCTTCCTCGCTCACCGGCGAAAACATGATCGACTGCAGCAGTTTATCCTGTACAAAACGCATACCGGACGCCATACGGTTCTGCAGTGCGTGTGTATTCGAGCGGATCCGGTTTTCTTCCTGGATCTTCTCACTGATCTTATTCAGAGCTGAGCGCAGTTCATCCGCTGTCACCGGCTTCAGGAGGTACTCCTCCACGCCCAGAGAGATGGCCTGCTTCGCATAGACAAAATCACTGTATCCGGACAGGATGACGATGTGGATCCAGGGCATATTTCTCTTGACGGCCCGGCTGAGTGCCAGTCCGTCCATGAACGGCATCCGGATATCCGTGATCACGATATCCGGCTTCTCTTCATAGATCATGGGAAGAGCGATCTCTCCGTCCGGAGCCTCTCCGATCAGAGTGTATTCTCCCTCCTCCCACAGAGAGGAATTGCGGATCCCTTCCCTGGTCGCGATCTCATCATCTACCAGAAATACTTTTATCAAACCTGTTCCTCCCCCTGATGCTCCGGTACACTGAAATACACTTTCGTGCCGCCGGGGCCGCTCTCGATCTCAAGCCCTTTGTCCTGACCGTAATACAGGCGGATCCTCTGATCCACGTTGTACAGTCCGAAACCGCCGCCCGGCTCCAGTTCATTGGGATCCCTGTGCAGGACCTTGCCGGTCTTCATGGTCTCCCGAACCTCTTCCAGTTTCTCCGGTGTCATTCCGACGCCGGTATCCTGCACCGTGAAGCAGAGCAGGTCCTGCTCCTTTCTTCCCGTTACCAGGATCCTGCCGCCGCCCCGCCTGAATTTGATCCCGTGGTACAGCGCATTTTCCACCAGGGGCTGAAGCAGAAGTTTCAGTATCCTGCAGTTTTCCATCTCCGGATCAATATCCACTTCATAATTCAGGATATCGCGGTAGCGGATCTTCTGAATGGACAGATATCCGTTCAGATGGCGGATCTCCTGTCCGACTGTTACCCAGTCGGCTCCGGAAGAGAGCGAGCTTCGGAAGAAATCACTCAGCGACTTGGTGAGCACTACCACCTCTTCATCTTTTCCCGACTCTGCCGCCCATACGATGGTATCCAGGGTATTGTACAAGAAATGAGGGTTCACCTGCGCCTGCAGCGTGCGAAGCTCTGCCTTCTTCAGATTCTCCTGCTCTCTGCGGTTCTGCTCGATCAGGTTGCCCATCTGCTCCGCCATCACATTGACGTCATCCGTCAGATCGGACAGTTCCTCCATGAGTGCAGGGGACGCTCTTGCCTGCAGATTGCCGGATGAGAATTCCTTCGTGAACTGCGCCAGGCGGTTGATTGCCTGATGGGTGGAACGGACCAGCTTGTACCGGGCATTCCTTGCGAAAAAGAAAGAAAAGACAAGGATCAGGATGCCGACCACAAGTACAATGAGCGAGATTGTCTGAAGGACACTGTGGCGCTCATTGACCCGCAGGATCTCCTCCTCGATAAAAGACCCCAGCATCTCACCTGTCAGACTGGCAACCGAACGCACTTCCTCCAGCGTTTCTTCACTGACGGAGACCGGTATCGAATCGTCCGCCATATCCTTCTCGATCTGTTCCACATAGGAACGGAGCGTATTCATGGTTCTTCTTGCGACCAGAATCTCCGTACTGCTGCTTCGCTCCATATAGCGATCCATCTCATCATTTACACTCTGGATCGTGTCGTATACGCCGCAGTCCTCGAAGGTGTTTCTGCCCGCAATCACGGACCATGTTTGTTCAGGGATCTCTTCTTCCACGACAGGCCTCAGGGCGGCGATCCTGCTGATGGCATACGTTGACTGATGGATCGACAGCATATAGACAGCCAGCATGATCAGACTCACCAGTGCCGGTATCAGAAGGATCGCAAGGAGAAGATTCGTGGTGAAGTTCATCACGTTTTCAATACTCTGTCTTCGTTCCTTTTTCATCAGTATCCCCTCGGGGCAAGATCACTCAGATCGTCGTATTCGGTAAAACAGCTCTCCTCAGGATGCGTGTTTCTCGGATACTCTTCTCCGTTTACCATCTTCTCGGCCAGCTCCATCACGGCTTCACCCAGCTTCGGCGAGCATTCCACAACACAGTTGATCTTGCCTTCCTTCAGCAGATCGATCGCCGCCTGTTCACCGTCTACGGTAATAATAACGATATCTTCTCCGGGCTTGATCCCGTTCTCCTCCATGACCTCGATCGCACCCAGCGTCATCGCGTCATTGTGGGAATAGAGGACATCGATCTCGTCTCCGTACCTGGACAGAAGATCCTCCATACACTTTCTGCCCTTGGAGCGAAGGAAATCCCCGGACACGGTTTCCAGAGTCTCAAATCTGTCATCATTGTCGATCAGATCGTGAAATCCCCTGAATCGGCGCAGCATCGGGCTGGATCCGTCTGTGCCGGACAATTCCACGATATGGATCTTCTCCTTGTCCATCTCCTCTGCCTTGCGCATCAGAAACTTGGCTGCATTGACCCCCTCCATGTAATGGTCCGGGCCGACATAAGCGTCGTACAGATCCGAATCAGCGATATTGATGACCCGGTCCATCATGATCACCGGGATCCCTGCATCCCTGGCCTCCTGGAGAACATTCGTCCAGCCGTTCTCAACAATCGGTGCAAATACGATCACATCCACCTGGTAGGCAATAAAGGACCGAATCGCTGCGATCTGCTTCTCCTGCTTCTGCATCCCATTCTTCATCATGAGTGAGAAACCATGATCCCTGGCTGCCTGCTCCATGCTGGCCGTGTTTCCGAGACGCCAGGCGCTCTCGCTTCCCAGCTGGGAGAAACCGATCACCAGCTCTCTTCCGCTCTCTGTCTCAGCTCCCGCACCTGTCCCCGCGTTGGAACCGCACCCTGAAAGAAGCAGCAGCGGAAGGATGCAGCACAGGATGCAGCGTATGATCTTACTTATTTTTCTGGATCTCATCTGGTTTATCCTTCCTGGATCTGCCTGCTATAAAGCGGACGGGGAAGCCCGTCCGCTGATTACAGCTGCCTGCTGATGACAATACAAAATAACTATACTACGGGAAATACGTTCAATCAAGCACTCTGCCCTGCGGATGCATCCGGCGGCGCTTCTGTCTGGGGCGCTTCTGTCTGCGGTGTATCCTTGACTGCCTCAACAGCGCCTTTTGCCATATTGGGATGGACACTGGAATGAACCTCGTCCACCACAAACAGCACACCAAGCACTACACAGATCGGGATCAGGATGCTTGTCTTGATCTTGGACAGCAGGAAATCAAATATCGGAGCGATCAGGTATACGACGATACAGCATCCCACGCCGAATACCAGCAAGCCTTCTGCACAGATCCTGCCGTGCAGGTTCAGAAAATATCCATCATAAGACCACCATCTGCGGTGGAACTTGGTCTCCAGATACCATGCGGAGAAGTATTCCAGGATACCGCACAGAATAATCGCTGTAATGAACTCGAGCACCGGCTGTCTGCGGAACCTGGAGCAGAGGATCAGGACGACCACGCCGCCTGCTCCGTATATAGGCAGCCACGGTCCCAGCAGCGTGCCGCGGTTCACCAGTTCCCCGGCCTGCATGTAATGAAGGGCAACTTCCCAGGTCCATCCGATAAAGGAGAATGAGATAAACAGCAGGAAGAGCGTCCATACGGAGTAGTTCCGCAGGAAGGAAAAATGACCCTGCTTCGCAATCTCTTTCTTCGGCCACATGGGATTGAGCCACTGCGGATAAGCCTTTCCTTCCATACACAGTTTATAGTGCGCAATGGTATATTTTCTGCCTTCCAGCTCATCATACTGTTTCTTAGCCGAGAGCGATCCCAGCCAGATACCGAACCAGTCGGCGAAGACCTTCCTGACACCTGTCAGTTCCACCTTCTGCTC
>OMSN01000013.1 GCA_900313765.1 uncultured Eubacteriales bacterium | reverse complement strand
AGATACCGGAAATATTCGTTCAGAAGCACATGGACTTTCTTAACAGTCGTGTAGGCGTAACCGTCAACCATCTCCGTTGTAAACTCTTCTTCATCCGGAGTGAAGGTGACTGTAAATGCCATGGACTTCTTGTCAGCCGGAATCGGAGCACCCTCGTATACATCAAACAGATACGTTCCGGTAACCTTCCTGCAGGCATCGCGGATCACTTCTTCAACCTGTCCGCAGGTGATTCCCTTGTCCATGACAAGGGCAAGGTCTCTCTTCTCGACCGCGAACTTCGGAATCGGCGTGAATCTGGGTGCCTTGGCGTAATACTTCTCAAGCAGACTGAGATCCAGTTCCATGACATAGGGTTTGAATCTGAGGTTCAGATCCCTGATCAGTTCAAAGCAGCCCGTACCCAGATATCCAACCTTCTCACCCTCGCAGAGGATCTCTGCACTCTGATACGGATGCAGGAAGGGCATCTGCGCTGTTTCATAGGTAAATGACACATGCAGCTGCTCTGCAATTACATCCGCGATTCCCTTAAGGGTGAAGAAGTTCTCCTTGATTCCCCAGATACCGACGCACAGAGTGCTCAGCTCGTCCGGATAATCGGTCAGAGGCAGACTCTTGGGGATAAACCGGTTCGCCACTTCAAAGAGTCTTCCGGAGAGATTGTTGTTCTTCTGGTTGCGCTCGATTGCATGCAGCATCGAGGGAACCAGCGTTGTACGCATGATGGACAGATCCTCATTGATCGGATTGATCAGACGCACTGCCTGTCTCTTCGGATCATCCTGCGGGAGCATCAGAAGGTCAAGGTCTGCCGGGCTGAAGAAGGAATAATGCATCGCTTCATACAGACCCTCCGCGCACAGCCTCTTCTTCAGGCTCATTTCTCCCCGCTGTCTCACCGTAAGTCCGCCTGCGGTAACGCTGGCGCTCTTCAGAAGAGTCGGCTGGATGTGTTCATAACCGTACATCCTGATCACTTCTTCAGAGATATCCGGATAATTCTCAATGTCCGCACGGTAAGCCGGAACATGCAGTGTCAGTTCATCGCCATCGATCGAAGGATCAAACTGCAGGTTCTTCATGATGCGAAGGATATCCTCTTCAGGTACAGTGATTCCGAGGACACCGTTCACCTTCTCCACAGAGACTTTCATCTCGGTCGGCTCTACAGAGTTGCCGGTGTTGCAGTCACAGTGGGTCTTTGAAACCTTGCCGCAGCCAAGCTCCTCGATCAGGTGAAGGGCTCTCTTCATGGCCATGACAGTAGTATACTCATCGGTGCCCTTCTCATACCTGGCACTGGCGTCTGTTCTCTTGCCGAGGGCACGGCTGGTGTGACGGATATTGTCACGTGCGAACTTGGCAGCCTCAAACAGAACCGCCTTAGTGGTGTCACGGATCTCGGAATTCAGACCGCCCATCACGCCTGCGAGCGCCACGGGACCGACACCGTCACAGATGCACAGTGTATTCTCATTCATTTTGTAATCCTGCTCATCCAGCGTCGTGATCACCTCATCTTTGTGAGCGCGGCGGACCAGGATCCTTCCTTCCCGGATGAAATCCTCATCGAAAGCGTGCATCGGCTGTCCCAGTTCCATCAGGATATAGTTGGTGATATCCACGATGTTGGAAATGGAATTCATCCCTACCAGAGCAAGCCTTCTGCGCATCCATCTGGGTGAAGGTTCGATCTTCACATCGTAGACATAGTGACCGATATAGCGCGGGCACAGATCAGGAGCTTCCACCTCTACGGTAAAGCCTTCCTTCTCGACATCTGTCGGATGATACTCAAGCGAGGGTTCCTTCAGTTCCTTTCCGAGAACCGCTGCAACTTCGCGGGCAATGCCGAAGATGCTCTGGCAGTCCGGGCGGTTTGCCGTAATGGCAATGTCAAACAGCCAGTCGTCCAGTCCGAGGATCGGCTTGACGTCCGCTCCGACAGGCGCGTCGTCCGGCAGTTCCAGCAGACCGTTGTATCCGGCGCCTTCGAACATATCCTCATTGACGCCCAGCTCGGTTCCGGAGCAGAGCATTCCGAAGGATTCATATCCGCGCAGTTTTCCCTTCTTGATGGTCATGACGCCTTCAATGGTCACATGATCTCTGGCAGTCGCATACACAGTCGCTCCTACCAGGGCAAGGGGGAATTTCTTCCCTGCAGCTACATTATCTGCGCCGCAGCACACCTGGAATGTGCCATGCTCACCCGCATTGACGGTGGTGAGATGAAGGTGCGTATCCGGGATCGCCTCACAGGTCTCTACCAGGCCTACGACTACGCCTGAGATATCTTCACCGACCTGGTGCAGCTCTTCCACTTCAAACCCGCAGGAAAACAGCTTGTCCTGCAGTTCCTGGGGCGTTACATCTATATCTACATATTCTTTCAGCCAGCTGAGTGGTGCTATCATATTCTTTAATCCTCCCCTGACGTATTATTTATCATTGATCTGCTCAAGCACTCTGAGATCGGATTCGAACAGCTGCTTGATGTTATTGATGCCGTACTTCAGCATGGCGACACGCTCGATACCGATACCGAACGCAAGACCTGAATATACATCAGGATCCACTCCGCAGTTCTCCAATACCTTCCTGTTGACGATGCCGGCTCCCAGGATCTCGATCCATCCGGTATGCTTGCAGAAGTTACATCCCTTGCCGCCGCATTCGAAGCAGCTTACGTCAACCTCTACCGAAGGTTCCGTGAACGGGAAGAAGGAAGGACGAAGACGTGTACGAGTGTCATCTCCGAATACCTTCTTGACGAATACATCCAGCATACCCTGCAGATCACCGAGAGTGATCCCCTTATCAACTACCAGACCTTCCATCTGGGAGAACATCGGGCTGTGAGTCGCGTCATCATCTGAGCGGAAGACCTTGCCCGGGCTCAGGATCTTGATCGGAGGCTTCTCATTTTCCATGACATGGATCTGTGCAGCGGAAGTCTGGGTGCGCAGAACAAAATCAGGAGACAGATAGAATGTATCCTGCATGTCTCTTGCGGGATGATCCTTGGGTGTATTCAGAGCCGTGAAGTTGTAGTAATCGTTCTCAACTTCGGTCCCCTCGAAGATCTCAAATCCCATGCCGGAGAATATGTCGATCAGCTGGTTTCTGACCTGTGTGACCGGATGCAGATTGCCTGCAGTGTGTCTGTGGGACGGCATGGTGATATCGATCTTCTCACGCTCATACTGAGCCTGCACTTCCCTGCGCCGCATCTCCTCATCCATGGAATTGAAATATTCAAGCGCCCAGTCCTTGAGAGCATTGACATTCTTGCCGAATTCTGCTCTCTGCGAAGGATCGACATCCTTCATATACCTCATGAGCTGCCCGATCCTGCCGGTCTTGTCCAGGAAAGCCTTCTTAATCTCATAGACCGCCTTAGAATCCTTCAGCTCCGCAGTTTCTGTGCGGATCTCTTCCCGGACGGCCGCGATCCTTCCTCTGAGTTCTTCCAGATTTGTCATAATTACTCCTCTTTCCTTTTTACTGAAATAAATAAAGACCCGCCCCAATGTCTCATGGGACGGGTCTGTTTCTACAAATCCGCGGTACCACCCAATTTCAAGTCCTGAAGACTTGCACTCGGTCTGCCAGTATGCCGGCAGTCTGCATCCGCTTACTCATCGGTTACGACATCCGCTCTTTCTTCCGGATCCCGCATCCCTGATGTTTTCACGAAAGGCTCCGGTGCTGAAATTCATCTGAAGATCTGCTGCCGTCCTCACAGCCTCGGGACAGCTCTCTGATAAGGGTTTCTTCCGACTACTTACACACGTTCACAGCCATCGCTGATTTTACAACAAGGCTGCTGCCGGTGTCAACTGTCACTCAGCGGTAGTCTACACCTTCCCAGATGATGTTCTTCCAGCGCACCGGGTCGGTATCGCCCTCTGTGGAGAAGAACAGGACTTTCGAATCCGGACCAAGTTCCAGCTCATCCCTGACATCTTTCAGGGAGTCCTCAAGCATGATCGATGCGAAAGCGCCGAAGGTCGCCGCGCCGGATTCACCGGATACAATGTGCGGATCTTCCTTGAAGTTCGCTGCGAGCATACGCATGCCTCTGCAGGTCATAAGATCATCCGCTGATACGAATCCGGTCGCATGGTTCTTGAACAGATCCCAGCCAAGCTCGCAGGGTTCGCCGCAGGCAAGGCCTGCCATGATGGAATCCATATCGCCGGTAACGACGACTTTCTCTCCATCTCCACGCTCAGCGCCGCGGAACATGCAGTCAGCCTTGTTCGGTTCCACAACGATCATCTTCGGCGGATTGTCCGGATACAGGGAGGCAAAATAACCGACGGCAGATCCTGCCATCGCGCCGACACCAGCCTGTACGAACACGTGGGTCGGACGCTCACCATACTGTTCAGCGGCTTCGTCAGCCATGACAGCATAGCCCTGCATGATCCACAGCGGGATATCCTCATACCCCTCCCAGGAGGTATCCTGTACGATCACGCCATGCTCATACTGGTCCGCCAGTGTGGATGCCTTGCGCACGCACTCATCATAGTTCAGATCTTCGATCGTAACCTCAGCTCCGAGCGCCTTGATATTGTCGAATCTGGACTGGCTGGTCCCCTTCGGCATCAGAATGATGCAACGCTGTCCCAGTTCTCTCGCTGTCCAGGCGACTCCGCGGCCATGGTTTCCGTCGGTTGCGGAGATAAATGTGGCACTTCCAAGTTCCTTGCGGAATTCCTCCGACTTCAGAACCGAATAAGGAAGATCCTTGATATCACGACCCATCTCCTTGGCCAGATACTTCGCGATGGAATAAGCACCGCCCAGCACCTTGAAGGAATTCAGGCCATATCTCCAGGACTCATCCTTGACACAGATCCGTCCGACTCCGAGATACTCAGCCATTTTCTTCAGATCCTGGAGAGGGGTCTCTTTGTACTGAGGGAAGCTTCTGTGGAAGTTCCTGGCGATGGTCACTTCTTCCTTGGACATAAGATGAAGATAGGGATCATCCGTCTTGGGAAGATGGTTGGCTATATACTTCAGATTGATCGTTTTCATACAAGACTCCTCGCTTCGATGTAATAACGCTTCTCAACCGCTTCACCCATGGAGAAGGTCTTTCTCGGCAGGGCTCCATCGGACGCGACTGCGGGGAACAGGCGGAACTTATCCATCGGAGGCAGGAGGAAACCTGCGTTGCCGGGATCTGCGGCAAGTGACCTGACGGCGTCGCTTCCGTGGATGTAGTCGATCTTGTATCCCTTTTCCGTGACAAGCACATCAAGCGCATTCTGCAGAGCGCCGACCTCCAGACCCGATGAAGGATGATCGATCACAAGCACCTGTTCTTTGCCGCCGGCAATCACAGGGATCGCATACTGATCCTCTCCTGCAACCGTTCCTGCATCTGCCAGCCAGGCGTCAGAATTCTGTTCCTTCAGCAGAGCAACAGTCTCTTCCAGGATCTGTGCGCCGTCCGCTTTCTCTTCGCCGAACATCACGCGGTGGATCGGTTCGAAGACGATGCCTTCGTCGTGCACATTTTCCAGTTCGCAGAGTGCGTACCTTGCAGGATGGTCTTCCCTCTCTTCCTCAGACAGGTCTTTCTTGATCTCCTCCCAGTTTGCCTTCGCGGTAGCAAGAGAATGATTGCCGTCACCCATGGCCATCAGCATCGCCCTGCCCTGGCCATAATGTTCCTGGGCTTTGTCAAACAGGGCAGACATGGCATCCAGGGCCTGGCACATCTTATCCTCCGGAACGAACGTTCCTGTTATATGTCCGCCGCCGAGCATCAGGTCTGTGTCATAGACCACCTGTGTCCCTTCCGCCTTTTCGAGAGGTTCGATCACTGTGCGGTCCGGATCATCGATCAGGATGAGGATATGCGGAAGTTCCATCGGAGCTCCTCTGCGGATCCTGAGTCTCGGAGGAATACGCTCTACGATTGTTTTCTCGGTGGAGCGGATCAGAGAAGTAGCGCCGACATTATAGTCAAACGCATCCAGATCGACACTGATGACCAGACCCAGACGGCTCCGTCCTTCAGCTGTCCTTCTGACAACGACACAGCCGGCCGGAAGTGTCTTCAGGATCCCCTGATCCACATAGTCGGTCATTGCTTTGCGGATCTTCACGATCCGTTCCTCTTCATCCGGTTTTCCAAGATAATACTCCGGAAGCATCAAACGAAGGGTGGACGGTGCATCACCGACCAGTTCATCTGCTTTCTTCCAGTATTCCGGATCAGAGGTGTACTGGTCGCAGGCAACGATCGACCACTTCTCATAATCCGTGCCGTCCTTGGGAAGCATAATCTCGGGGATCTTCAGTCCCAGTTCTTTCCAGCTGTATGACATAGTTTCTAGCTCCTTTATGATCGAAACGAAAAGCCCCGCACCGCCTGGTGCGGAGCTTTTGCCGCCTGTTATTTATCTGTTTGCCTTTTCGAATTCCTTCATGAAGTCGATCAGTGCCTCGACGCCTTCCTTCGGCATCGCATTGTAGATGGAAGCTCTCATGCCGCCGACGAGACGGTGTCCCTTCAGGTTCGTGAAACCATGTTCCACGGAAGCTGCTACGAACTTCTTATCCAGTTCGTCGTCACCCGTACGGAATGTGACATTCATCATGGAGCGGCTGTCCTTCTGGACCGCAGCCTTGTAGAAGTCTGTGGAATCCAGATAATCGTACAGCATGGATGCTTTCTCCATGTTGCGCTTCTTCATGTTCTCCAGGCCGCCGATGTCATTGATGATCCAGTCAAGCACCAGGTTGCAGATATAGATCGAATAAGTCGGAGGCGTATTGATCATGGAATCCTTGTCCGCCTGAGTCGCGAAATCCCAGATCTTCGGGCACAGAGCACTCTTGTTTCCGAGCAGATCTTCCCGAACGATCACGACCGCAAATCCTGCAGGAGCCATGTTCTTCTGTGCGCCGCCATAGATCACGCCATACTTTGTGACATCCACCGGCTCGGACAGGATGCAGGAAGACAGGTCTGCTACCAGCGGTACATTACCGGTGTCCGGAAGCCAGTGCCACTTGCTTCCGAAGATCGTGTTGTTCTCACAGATATGAACATAGTCCGCATCCGGATTCAGAGTCAGCTCTTCCTGTTTCGGAATCCTGGTGAAATTCTCGGACTCAGTGGAGCCGGCGCATCTTGCATCTTTGATATATTTCTTTGCTTCTTTATATGCTCCGCCTGCAAAATTGCCGGTTACGATATAGTCGGCAGAACCGGTCTTTGCCAGGTTCAGAGGAAGCGCGGCAAACATACCGGTCGCTCCGCCCTGGAGGAACAATACCTTGTAATTGTCCGGAATTCCCATGACTTTGCGCAGGTTGGCCTGCGTGTCACTGATGATCTTGTCATAAACTTTAGAGCGGTGGCTCATCTCCATGACGGACATTCCGCTGCCTTCATAGTTCAGCATATCCTTCTGAGCTTTCAGGAGAACCGCTTCCGGAAGCATGGACGGACCTGCGGAAAAGTTGTAGATTCTGTTTTCGAGCATTTCAATACCTCCTGCTATCAGATCATGTCAAGAACGCCGGTTTCCTCATTGAACGCCTTGATGAGCTCATCGAGCTCAGCTGCCTGATGATGAACCGTGTCCCAGGTACCTTCCGTATCATACCAGAGTGCATTCAGGTCTTCAATCTCCATGCCCTGCTGTTCAACCCATGTATAGTATTTCAGGTTGTGGATGCGCTTGCGGGTCGCGTAGGTCAGCTCCTCCATGACATCCGTCTTCAGGTTCAGCATATGCAGATTGTGATCCAGCTGAGCATCCTTCACACTGTAAGGTCCGTACATCTGATTGAGTTCTTCGACACGGCTCTTGTACATCACAGCAGAGTCCGTCAGAACGGTACCGATTACGTCATGCTCTGTGAACTCATAATACTTCGCCATCTTGATGCAGCACAGGACATTGGCGATGCCGCTGATTCCGAGCCAGGTGAGTTTCTCGATCAGCTCCGGATCCAGCTTCAGCTCATCCTTCAGGTAAGCCTGTCCTTCCGGTGTATTGAACAGGCGAAGCAGTCTCTGGGAATCTTCATCATCGATGTCGATCACCATATCCGTGTTCTTCACATTGTGGATCCACGGTACATGCTTGTCGCCGATACCTTCGATCCTGTGTCCGCCAAATCCGTTATTCAGCAGGGTCGGGCACTGAAGAGCCTCGCCTACGGCCAGTTTCAGATGCGGATACAGTTCCTTCAGACGATCGCCTGCGGACATCGTTCCCGCGGAACCGGATGTGAAGCAGGCACCTGCGAAACGGTCTCCGTCTTTCTTGACTGCTTCAAACACATCTGCGAGTGCATTGCCGGTGACGTTATAGTGCCACAGCGGATTGCCCATCTCTGCGAACTGGTTGAAGATCATGTACTGCGGATCCTGTTTCAGTTCATTGGTCTTGTCAAAGATCTCCTTGACGTTACTCTCGCAACCGGGGGTTGCGATGACTTCTGCACCGATCTCATGCAGCCAGTCGAAACGCTCCTGGCTCATCTCAGCCGGAAGGATCGCTACACCTCTTGCACCGAGAAGTGCCGAGTTAAATGCGCCGCCTCTGCAATAGTTGCCGGTGGACGGCCATACTGCCTTCTGAGAATCCACGTCAAACTGTCCGGTTACCAGTCTCGGAGCAAGGCAGCCGAAGGAAGCGCCGACCTTGTGGCATCCTGTCGGGAACCATTTTCCTACCATGGCGATGATACGGCACGGTACGCCGGAAACGGAGCTCGGGATCTCTACATAATTCGGAACACTGACAAACTGTCCGCCGCTTTCCTTTGCTTCATTCTTCCATGTAATACGGAACAGGTTCAGGGGATTGACATCCCACAGACCAACGTTCTTCAGACTCTCTGTTATCTTCTCGGGCGTGTGCTCCGGATGGATCATCTGATCGATCGTCGGAATAAGGATCTTATTCTCCTTTGCCTTTTTGATGTTGTGCTGCAGGTTTTCTTTATTGATGGTCAGATCAATCTTTACCACGACGGTATCTCCTTTCATGATTCCATTTCTCCGCTCCGCATCAGAGAGCGGCATTTCTCCATGTTTTATACGTGTATCATTGTGCCTGTCTTACCGGAGATTCCGTCTCTGGCCTTGTCAAGCAGGGTGATGAGTGCTTTTCTTCCGGGCTTTGATTCCGCAAACCGGACTGCTGCCTGAACCTTCGGGAGCATGGATCCGGGAGCAAACTCCCCGTGTGCAATATGTTTTTTTGCCTCATCAGTGCTGAGGTCTGACAGTTCCACCTGATCCGGCTTGCCGAAATGGATCGCCACCTTCTCAACTGCAGTGAGGATAATGAGCGTATCCGCGTCCACCTGCTCCGCAAGAACCTCTGCTGCGAAATCCTTGTCGATGACAGCCGCAGCGCCTTTCAGATGGTGGCCTTCGGTCTTGAATACAGGAATACCGCCGCCTCCGCAGGCAATGACAACATGATTCGTCTCAACCAAAGACTTGATCGTACCGATCTCCACGATCGAGACCGGCTGCGGGGAAGCTACGACTCTTCGGTATCCTCTGCCCGCATCTTCCATGACATTATAGTTACGCTCTTCTACGAGCTTCTGAGCCTCTTCCTTCGTCATGAAGGCTCCGATAGGCTTGGTCGGGTTCGTGAACGCGGGATCGTTCGGATCCACTTCAACCTGGGTCAGCACAGTCGCAACGCCGACATCGATTCCCCGATCGAGCATCTCCTCTCTCATCGCGTTCTGAAGGTCATAGCCGATGTAGCCCTGGCTCATAGCGACGCATACGGAAAGCGGTACGGTAATGTATTTCTCCGGATCAGATCTGACCAGTTCGCTCATGGCATTCTGGATCATTCCAACCTGCGGACCGTTTCCGTGTGCGATAACGACTTCACAGCCCTCCTCGATCAGATCCACGATCGCCTTCGCTGTCTGGCGCGTGGCGATCATCTGCTCGGGAAGATTGTTGCCGAGCGCATTTCCGCCCAGCGCAATCACTACTCTGTGTGCCATTTTTTATCCTCCCAATATACACCTCAGACCAGGGATGGATCATCCCTGGCCATAGGTAATCTGTTTTATCTGATCGGATTATTCGAAGAGTCTCGGCTTGTTTGCCTCTGCAAGCTTCTTCAGAGTCTCCTGCGGATTCTTGCACTTTGCAAGGAAGATCATAGCTGCGATGATATACGGCTTGTAGGAAGCTTCCTTGTACAGAGGCTCGATATAACGGTCGAATACGGACGCGTCGACTTCACCTGCCTCGCAGGAAACACCGGTGATATCAGCCGGCAGGCAGTGCAGATACAGAGCCTTGCCGTCCTTGGTGGTCGCCATGAGTTCTTCGCTGCAGGTCCAGTCCTTATGCTGTGCATTCTGTGCAAGCAGTTCCTTCTCCAGAGCGTCGATGCCGTCGAAGTCGCCCTTTCCATACAGGTCGGTTCTCTTCTCCATAGCCGCGAACGGTGCCCAGCTCTTCGGATAGACGATATCCGCATCCTTGAAGGCTTCCGCCATGCTGTTGGTCTTGGTGAAGCTTCCGCCGGTCTTTTCTGCGTTCTTTCTCGCAACTTCTTCGCATTCGGGGAATACATCGTATCCCTCCGGATGTGCCAGAACGACATCCATTCCGAATCTGGTCATCAGTCCGATGACACCCTGCGGGACGGACAGAGGTTTGCCGTAGCTGGGAGAATAAGCCCAGGTCATGGCCAGCTTCTTGCCCTTCAGATTCTCAACGCCGCCAAAGTAATGGATGATCTCTTCCATGTCGGCAAGGCACTGGGTCGGATGGTCCACATCACACTGAAGGTTGACCAGTGTCGGCTTCTGCTCGAGGATACCGTCTTTGTGTCCCTGCGTGACGGCATCCATGAAGGTCTTCTGATAGGTATGGCCCTTGCCGATATACATATCATCACGGATACCGATGACATCTGCCATGAAGGATACCATGTTGGCGGTCTCTCTCACGGTCTCGCCATGAGCGATCTGGCTCTTCTTCTCATCCAGATCCTGCACTTCCAGACCCAGCAGGTTGCAGGCTGAAGCAAAGGAGAATCTGGTTCTGGTGGAGTTGTCACGGAAGATGGAGATTCCCAGTCCGGAATCAAAGATCTTGGTGGAGATGTTCTGCTCTCTCAGATATCTCAGTGCATCTGCGACAGTGAACAGGGCCATGATCTCATCGTCTGTCTTGTCCCATGTGAAATAGAAGTCATTCTCATACATGTCGCTGAAATTCAGCGTATTCAGTTTGTCGATAAAAGCCTGCAGTCCTTTGTCCATAATCACTTTCCTTTCTATAACTGATACCTTGGTTATACTGTTCCTGTTATCAGAGGATGTCGTTGTTGGTCTTGCCTGCGCGGAAGACGGTGACATCCTCATCGGTCTTCTCTTCGGTGGTATACAGCGGGATCGCTGCCGTAAGGACTGCGCAGACCCTGACAAGATCCTGTTTCCAGGTGATCTCATTGGGTGCGTGTGCCTGGCTCTCTGCGCCGGGTCCGAAACCTACGCAGGGGATGCCGTAGCGGCCCTGGATCGCTACGCCGTTCGTGGAGAAGGTCCACTTGTCGGTCAGCGGGCGGTCGCGAAGTGCCTTCTGGCTATCCGGTCCCATTCTCTTGTCGCCGTACAGCGCCTTGTGCGCGTCGACAAGGCATTTCACATGAGCTGCGCTCTCCTTGTTGATCCAGGTCGGGAAATATGCCTCGGTCTCATAGACCTCACCGGTCCATGCCGGACGGTCATACATGTACATGGAGACCTTAACGTCATCGCCATACTTTCTGACAGACGGAAGATCCTCGATCTCCTTCAGGCAGCTGTCCCAGGTCTCTCCTGCGGTCATGCGGCGGTCGATGGAGATCGCACAGGAATCCGCGACAGCGCAGCGGCTGGGAGAAGTATAGAAGATCTGGGATACGGTGCAGGTTCCTCTGCCGAGGAATCTGGCATCCTCATAATGATCCGGGTTGAATTTCGGGCTGAGCATCTTGGCAAGGCCCTTGATCGCAGTGGATTCCGTGCAGTCGTTGTTGTTCAGCGCACGCACATCCTGGATGATATCCGCCATCTTGTAGATCGCGTTGTCTCCGCGTTCCGGAGCGCTGCCGTGGCAGGAAACGCCGTGAACATCAACGCGGATCTCCATACGTCCTCTGTGTCCTCTGTAGATACCGCCGTCGGTCGGTTCTGTGGAAATGACAAATTCCGGACGGATCTTATCCTTGTTGACGATATACTGCCAGCACAGTCCGTCACAGTCTTCCTCCATGACAGAACCAACGACCATGATCTTATATCCTTCCGGAATCAGATCCATCTCCTTCATGATCTTGACTGCGTACACTGCGGATGCGGTGCCGCCTTCCTGATCGGATCCGCCTCTTCCGTAGATCACATCGTCATCTTCCCAGCCTTCATAGGGATCTGCAGTCCAGTTGTCACGGTTGCCGATTCCGACCGTATCAATATGTCCGTCAATGGCAATGATCTTCTTGTCATCGCCGATGTCACCGTTCTTTCCAGCCCAGCCAATAACATTTCCAAGACCGTCGATCTCAACTTTGTCAAAACCGACCTTTTCCATTTCCTCCTTGATGCACATGACTACTTCCTTCTCCTCGCAGCTCTCACTGGGATGAGAGATCATCGCGCGAAGAAATGCGGTCATTTCTTTCTTGTAACCTTCAGCAGCCTCTTTGATTCTCCCGTAATCAAGTTCCATGGTCTTCCTCCTTACTGGATTGGTAAAAAATAGGTTAACTGTTCTATCAATCTTCGACCCTTTCAGGCCGGTTCATTGCGTCACATCAGGTTCCGATTCCGTATGCGCCATCCCATACCACTCTCAGGAAATATTCGGGGTCCGTGTTGCCTTCTGTGGAGAACAGAAGCACTTTTGATTCCTTGTTCAGGCCAAGAAGTTCCTTGATCTCCCACAGTTCCTCATTCATCATGATCTGTCCGAGCACGCCCATTGTAACAGCTCCGGATTCTCCGGAAATAACAGAAGGATCGCCCAGCACCGGAACCGCCAGCATCCTCATACCCTTGGCCGCTACCCAGTCTTCCGCCTCAATGAATGCAGTCGCGTGATTCCTGAGAATATCCCAGCCGAGAATATTCGGTTCTCCGCATGCAAGGCCTGCCATAATGGTTTTCAGGTCCCCTGTTACGGTCTGCGGTTCACCGGTTCCAAGCTTAGCTCCTTTATACAGACATGCAGCTGTCTTCGGTTCCACAATAATGAATTTCGGCGGATGATCCGGAAACAGGTTCGTAAAGTATCCAACTACGGAGGATGCAAACGAACCGACGCCTGCCTGAATGAACACATGAGTAGGACGGTTCACTTCGAGTTCTCTGAGCTGTTCTGCCGCCTCATGGGAAATGGTTCCGTAGCCCTGCATGATCCATGAAGGGATATCCTCATAACCGTCCCAGGCGGTATCCTGGATCACAACACCATGTTCCGTCTCGGCAGCTTCTTTCGCCGCAAGACGCACACAGTCATCATAATTCAGGTCCTCGATCGTGACCGTCGCCTTTTCTTTTGCAATATTATCGAATCTTGATTTCGCGGAGCCCTTCGGCATATGGACAACCGCCTTCTGGTGCAGCCTTCTGGCAGCCCAGGCGACACCTCTTCCGTGATTGCCGTCTGTCGCCGTAAAGAAAGTGGCTCTTCCGAAGTGCTCTTCCAGTTCGGGGCTTGTCAGATCATCGTAAGTGATGTCACTGACATGCTCTCCCATCTCATGGGCGATATATCTGCCCATCGCAAAGGAAGCTCCCAGGACTTTGAAAGCGTTGAGTCCGAAGCGGAAACGCTCATCCTTGACATAGATGCCGCCAAGGCCAAGATACTGTGCCATCTTCTTCAGATTCGCCATCGCTGTCACACTGTACTGCGGAAAGCTCTTATGAAATCTGCGAGCCTTCTCAACATTCTCGATAGACATGATCTCAAGACACTTGTCATCCGACTTCGGCATCCTGTTCATCACCCAGCTTAATTCCAGATTATCCATAGTTCTGCTCCTGTCTTTTTTAACCAAAACTGTTTTTTTGAAATCAAACTTTTTGTCTGTTTTTATCATAACAGTTTGTTCAAATATGTCAAGATAATACAGCCATTTCTTACCGTATTTTCAGGTCTTTCCGACATCTGTCATGGCCTGTAGAAAGTGTGTTCCATCGGGAGTTTATGCCGCAGTTCGTTGTCGTACGCATAATACGCGCCGGCGATTGCGGGGGCTGCCGGTATCGTGGTAATCTCTCCGATTCCCTTGCTGCCGTAAGACACTCCCATCAACTCTTCCTTCTCTACATAGATCGCGTTTATCTTCGGGATCTGGGGAGCGCGCAGCAGGCCGAGTTTGCCATATTTCGCGGCTGGTCTGCACTCCGTCAGCGGAAAATCTTCCGTGCACGCGTACCCCATCCCCATCAGGACGCCGCCCTCGATCTGTCCCTGGATGGAGATCGGATTCACCACCTTGCCGGCATCATAGGCAGAGTAGATCTCCGTCACCTTTCCCTCATCATCCAGTATCGCGCAGCAGGCAGCATATCCGTACGCAATATGGCTCTTCGGGTTCGGAACATCTGCTCCCAGTTTATCGGTCGGTTCAAAGTAGCGGTAACTGAAACTCAGGCCTTCCAGCATACGCAGGGCACCGACAGGGTCTTCCACCGGAGATCCGCAGAGCTTTGTCTGTGTTCCCCGCTTCCCATAGGTTCCCTGGTTGAGGCCGCTGCCATGTCCGCTGATCCGTCCGTCCTCATCAATGTTCATATTCACACTGACATAGGGCCCCGGATTGGATCCGGGAGCATACTCTGTACCTGTACCGTATGCTGCCTCTCTGTTTCCTGCCTCTCTCGGTGTCAGATATGCCGGCGAGGTCTTCAGTGTATCCAGGATCTGCCTGCGCAGAGCATCCGGATCCAGTTCTGTGAGGCTGACGCCCTCCTTCTGCAGTCTGTCGGCTGTGATCTGCGCGGCTGTCATGGCATCCCTCAGAAGGAATGCAGCTCCTCTTACCGCCTCTCCGGTCACCAGAGTCTGGCGTGATCCGGATGTAGTACCCGAATCCGGCGCATTTTCCGTATTGCTGATCCCCATCCGGATGCAGGCCTTCGGAAGCCCTGTCGCTTCTGCCGCATCCTGGGAGAACACGGTGTATCCTCCCTGTCCGATGTCGGATGCACAGGTGTAAATGACAAGAATTCCGTTTTCTACACGTAGCAGGGCATTGCCGTCATCCGGAAGTCCCACGCCCACGCCTGCGTTCTTCATCGCGCAGGCGATTCCGGCTCTTCCCGGATGTGCATCATAGTACGGTTTCACTGCATCCAGGGCTTCCTTGAGGGATGTGGACAGATCCGCGATCTGCCCGTTAGGCAGAACCTTGCCTGGTTCAATCGCATTCCGGTAGCGAATCTCCCAGGGAGTGATGCCAACCTTCTTAGCAAGCACGTTCAGGACCGATTCCAGCGCAAACTCTGTCTGACAGACACCAAACCCGCGGAATGCCCCTGCGGGCGGATTGTTGGTATAGTAACCATATCCACGGATATCCGTATTGTGATAGCAGTACGGTCCGACAGCATGTGTGCAGGCACGCTCCAGCACCGGGCCGCACAGTGACGCATAGGCTCCTGTATCGAAGGTGAATTCACAGTCCAGTCCCTGTATGATCCCGTTCTCGTCACATCCGACGGTAAATGTGCCTTTCATCGCATGCCGTTTCGGATGGAAATTGATGGATTCCTGACGGGTGAATTTCGCCTTCACCGGGCGCTTGAAGATCCATGCGGCAAGTGCACTGATATGCTGAGTAGTGACATCTTCCTTGCCTCCGAACCCGCCGCCGATCATCTGATTCTCAACAACGATCCTCTCCGGGTCCCACCCTAACATGTGGGCAACTTCCGATCTCGTTGCATAGGCTCCCTGGTCGGTAGACAGGATCTTGATACCATCCTTGTACGGAAATGAGACTGCACATTCCGGCTCCAGAAATGCGTGCTCGGTAAAGGGTGTCTCAAAACTCTCGGTAACAACATATCTGGAAGACGCGATCGCCTCTTTCGGATTGCCTCGTACAATATGTCTGGA
>OMSN01000293.1 GCA_900313765.1 uncultured Eubacteriales bacterium | reverse complement strand
GATCGAGGAGATGGGCCTTCAGGATTCCACCTTCGCAATCGGAACCTCTCTTGTATCCGTTGCAGGTCAGTATCTGGAGACCGGCGCGATCGACATGATCTCCTTCTGGGATCCGGCTCTTGCAGGATATGCAATGAACGAGCTGGCTCTTAAGATGCTCAAGGGCGAAGCAATCGAGGATGGCATGGATCTTGAGGCTGAAGGTTATCAGGGCCTGCTGCTCACCCAGAATGACAAGGGTGCAAATGTCCTGTACGGCAAGGCATGGATCGATGTCGACAAGGACAACATGGGCGATTATGACTTCTAATTGAAGAAAATCAATCACACCAAGCAAAATCGTATCTTCTTTAATCAGGCAGATTAATTTGCTTTGCGGGGGGCTGTTATGGAGGATATCATAACAGTCCCCATTTCTTTACAGATACAGAAAGTTCCAAGTGGAAAGGACAAACGGCATGGCAGGGAAAACTCTCATTAAGCTGAACCAGATCTCGATCTCTTTCGGCGGCGTTCATGCGCTGCAGAATGTGGACTTTGAGATCCAGGAAGGACAGACACTGTGCCTGGCAGGAGAAAACGGCGGCGGCAAGTCCACCCTGATCAAGATCATCTCGGGCTTCTACCGGCCGGACCATGGAACGATCGAGATCGACGGGAAACAGTATTCTCACCTGACCCCGAAGCAGGCGATCAACCTCGGTATACAGGTCATCTATCAGGATTTTGCCATTTTCCCGAATCTGACTGTGGCAGAGAACATCGCGCTCTCAGCCGAGCGGCTGGATGGCAGGAAAACCGTTAACTGGAAAAATGTCAGGAAGAGAGCGCAGGAAGCACTCGACATGATCAATGTCAGCATGGACCTTGATGCGACTCTTGCAGACTTGCCTGTCGCGAGCAAGCAGCTGGTGGCAATCTGCCGTTCGCTGCTGCAGAATGCAAGGATCCTCATCATGGACGAGCCCACTACGGCTCTTACGAAAAATGAGGTCAACTCACTCTTCAAAGTGGTCCGGGATCTGCAGAAAAAGGGAATCTCGGTCATTTTCGTCAGCCATAAGCTGGAAGAAGTCTATGAGATCGCCGAACAGCTGGTGATCCTCAGGAACGGAAAGAAGGTCATCGAAGGTCCGATCAGAGAGTTTGACCGGAAACGGTTCATCTATTACATGACCGGACGTGAGATCGAGAGTGAGACATTTAAGCCGAAGGACATCGGATCCGAACCTCTCCTCGAAGTGAGGAACATAGGGATCAAGGATCTGTTCGCAGATATTTCCTTCAAGCTGTATGCCGGAGAGGTGCTGGGCATCACCGGTCTTCTGGGTTCCGGACGAAGTGAGCTTGCAAGAGCGCTCTTCAATCTGGAGAAGATCGATACCGGACAGGTTCTGCTGGAAGGAAAAGAACTGAAACTCAACAGCGTCAAGGATGCGATCAAAGCAGGGATCGCGTACGTCCCGGAAGACCGTCTGACAGAGGGACTCTTCATGCCGCAGACGATCTCGCGCAATATGATCTCTGCTGTCATTGAACGCAACCTTAACAAACTGGGTATGATCGACAATCCGGGAGTCCGGGAGCGGTCCGGGAACTGGGTGAAGGAGCTGAAGATCAAGACTCCCTCCACAGAGCTGCCGGTCCAGGCGCTGTCAGGCGGCAACCAGCAGAAGGTCGTTCTGGCCAAATGGCTCTCGACCAACCCGAAGGTGCTGATCCTGAACAGCCCCACCGTCGGTATCGATGTAGGCGCGAAAGCGGATATCTACGCATACACCAGGATGCTGGCGGAAAACGGGATCGGCGTCATCATCATCTCCGACGATCTTCCGGAGGTGCTCGACAACTGCAGCCGGGCTATCATCATGAAGCGCGGCAGGCTGGCCGGAGAGTTCAATACGAGCGAGATGGAAGAATCCCGTCTGGCGAATATTCTGGCGGAAGCCAGGAATGAAGGAGGTGCTGTCTCATGATGAAGAAAGCTGTGAAGACCAACGAGTTCTTCGTACTGATCGCACTCGTTGTGCTCTGCCTCATCATCGGCATCGCGAATCCGATCTTCTTCTCGGCAGGAAATGTCGTATCCCTGATGAAGAACAGTATCGTGATGGGAATCATGACCTATGCACTCATGCCCGGCATCATCGCCGGAGGCATCGATGTATCCTTCCCGGCCATTGCGGTCTGCGGAATGTTTACAACAAGCAAGATCATGGAGAATATAGGCTATTCGGGCCCGGTCGTACTTCCGATCCTGATGTCGATCGCGATCGGAACGATCCTGGGACTGCTGAATGGCATCATCATTACGAGAT
>OMSN01000184.1 GCA_900313765.1 uncultured Eubacteriales bacterium | reverse complement strand
AATGACACTTCTTCCGGAGGAATACGAACAGATCCTCCGGATCAAAAGAGATCTTCATATGCATCCGGAACTTTCGAAGGCGGAATACAGAACAAGCGGTGTGATCCGTACATTTCTGGAGAAACTCCCCTGTGTGGAGATTCTTAAGACCGGTACTCCCACGGGTGTGCTGGCAAGGATATCCGGCGACGGGAGCGGGACGGAGATTGCCCTGAGGGCGGATATAGACGCCCTTGCCCAGACTGAAAACTATGAGAGTCCGTGGAAATCCCATACGGAGGGCGTGATGCACGCATGCGGGCATGACTTCCACACAGCGTCGCTTCTTGGAGCAGCTCTGATCCTCTCGAGGATGAAGGCAGAGGGAAGGCTTGCGAATACCGTCGACCTGATCTTCCAGCCGGCGGAAGAAGGAACGACCGGCGCACGGTCTCTGATCAATGCGGGACTGTTTGAACGCATTCATCCCCTTGCGATATTCGGATTCCATAACTGGCCGACCGTGGATTCCGGGAAGATCGTTCTGCATGAAGGTGCGCTCATGGCTGCCAAGCGGAACATGACCATCCGGATCAAAGGGCGTGGTGGCCATGGATCCATGCCGCATCTCAACGTCGATCCGATCGTCTGTGCAGCTGCGGTTGTCCAGTCGCTGCAGACGATTGTCAGCAGGAACACGGATCCGATGGACTCACTGGTTCTGTCGATCAGCCGCATCGAGGGAGGCAGCCATGTAAACCGTGTCGCCGACCAGGTGGAGATGAAGGCGACCATCCGCTCGCTGTCAGATGAAGCGCTGGATCGTGGGATCTCCAGAACGGAAGCGATCGTCAGCAATACGGCTGCGGCTTATGAATGTGAGTGGGAGATCAAATGGGAAGAGCGGATCCCGGCAGTCAGGAACCTTCCGGCGATGGCGGAAGTTGCGAAGATGGCAGCAGAAGCGGCAGCGCCCGGATGCATAACGGATGCGACACCCACCCTTGCCAGCGAGGACTTCGCACTGTACAGCCAGCTTGTTCCATCCTGGTTTTTCTGGGTTGGCAGCAGGATGGAAGGAGAACCTGTGGAAGAACTGCACCGGCCGGGGTTCCATACAGATGACCGGGCAATGGTTCAGGCAGCGCAGCTCTATGCAGCGGCAGCGATGCTGGATCTGGAGAACCTGTCTCCGCAGTGATGAAGCATCAGAATCTGAACAGGAATGATATGGGTGAGATAGAGAATGGGTAAGAGACATATTATAGGCTGGGCAGCGGCGATATTTCTTATTGCGGCAGTCCTTCTTCCGGCAGTGGATCGAGGGGTGGAAGCCTCTGAGATATCTGATTTTGATAACTATGTAACGTCGATCGAAGAACTGTCTGTCCCGGAGGGAACCAGGATCATAGCGCTCGGAGAGGCGACACACGGTAACAGGGAGTTCCAGCAGCTGAAACGGGAAGTGTTCGAGATCCTTGTCAGGAAGTACGATGTCCGCGCGCTTGTCATAGAAGGGGACTGCGGAGGCTGTACCATCATAAACGAATATATCCAGGGCGGCGAGGGTGACGACAGAGAATTGACGAAGCTTCTCGGATACAGGCTGTACCGGACGGATGACATGCAGGAACTGATCCGGTGGATGCATGATTACAATGAGACAGCTCCCGAGGAGGGGAAAGTCCGCCTGTATGGGATGGATATCCAGCGCAGCACCTTCAATATCCAGGTCCTGAAGGCATTCTATGACCAGGTGGACCCGGAGAGGGCTGCAGATGTATCCGGTCAGCTGGATGATCTGTTCGGAACCGAAGAAGATGGATATGACAAGGAACGTGTGGATGAGATCATTGCCTCTATGGATGCCCTGTCAGAGGAACTTGAGAACCATTCCGAAGCCTATATCGAAGCATCGGATCCGGATACATATCTCAGGGCATGCTTGTCGGCGCAGGCGCTGAGCTGCTATATCAGGTACGGAGAGAAGGAGAATTACAGCCACAGATACCGTGACGAATCGATGAAGTCAATGGTTGACAGGATCCTTGCACATGAAGAGCAGGAGCATGGCAGCGAACTGATGCTCGCCTGCCATAACGGTCACATGACGAAGAACCAGTCCAGCAGATTCACATTTCTCGGAAAGTTCCTGCACGATGAGATGCAGGATGCTTACTTTGCGATCGGGACTGACTTCTATATCACATCCTGTAATTTGCCGGGAAACAATGGCAGGATGGTCAAGGAATTCTGTTCGGACGATCCTCTTGCCTATAACATGAAGGATTCATCCCTGGACAAAGGCCTGCTCATTTTCTCGAATGTGGATGAGGAGAGCAGCCTGTATCCGTATATCAGTGAGAGTATCCCCACCGGAAGTCTGGGAGAAGCGTTTACACCGCTCATGCTGCTGATGAAGAGTCAATATCAGCTTTATTTTGCTCCTGAAGAAATGTATGACGCCATGATCCTCTATTATCAGACCACGCCTACCCAGATATGGGAGGATTAAAGGGAGACTGGAAACTGCCGATGGTTACGGAACTGCATTATTCTTCGACGAATACCTATCTGATCAGCGGGACAGAAGGAACCCTGCTGTTTGACACAGGCTGGGCGGGGACATTTCGCTCATTCTGCAGGGAGATGGGACAGCTCGGGATCCCGGTGCAGAAGATCACCTGTATCCTGATCTCACATTTCCATCCGGATCACTGCGGGATCGCGCAGGAGATCGCGGATCTTGGGCCGGTGATCGCGGTCCTTGATGTGCAGCGTGAGTATGTCCATGCAGCGGACGCAGTCCTTGAGCGGGAACCTGAGAAGGGCTTTCATCCCATCGATGACCAGAGGATCCGGATGATAGACTGCGGCAGCAGCCGCAGCTTCCTGCAGGAGATGGGCATTGCGGGGGAGATCATCCCTACGCCCGGGCACAGTGATGACAGTATCTCCCTGTGTCTGGATGACGGAAGCTTCTTTGTGGGCGACCTGAATCCTCTGTACGAGCTGGAGATGCACCGGGGGACAATGATCGCAGACAGCTGGGAGAGACTGCTCGCCCGGCATCCGAAGACCATCTACTATGGCCATGCAAGGATCGCGAAAATGGATCTGCCGGAAGAGCAGCAGGATGCCGGCCGGGAATATGCCCTGGTAAAACGGATCATGCGATACACGGACAAGGGATACAGCGCAGAACGGATCCAGCAGAAGACAGGAGCACCCATTGACTGGATCAGGGATGCCATGCGGATGTATCTGACGCATACAAATATCAGTGTGCAGGGGATCCTGGACCGGATGGAGATACGGGGCAGGTAACATATATTCTAGAGAGAGGAAGTCACGATGGACAATATCATTTTAATAACTACCTGGGTAACCGGAATCGGGGCTATGCTCCTTCTCCTGTTATCCATGTTGGGAAACATCGCATCCGACTGGCCGTTTTCGGCTGCCATGGTATGTGTGGTCGTTGGATGTATAGCGAATCTGATACGGATGAAGAAGAAATAAGTTTATACTGCAGCCGAATGCTGACATTAATGATATAATCTTCTCAAGAGAACAACCCACGGGTAGAGAATCTTGTCAATGAACGAAATGGAGGTATTACCGGATGAAGATCGCAGTTTTTAACGGAAGCCCGAGAAAAGAAACAACTACAGCCATGGTGCAGGCATTTCGCGAAGGTGCTGAAGCAGCAGGACATGTTGTAGAAGAATATCAGGTAGGCAAGATGAAGATTGCAGGCTGCCTTGCCTGTGAGTACTG
>OMSN01000257.1 GCA_900313765.1 uncultured Eubacteriales bacterium | reverse complement strand
TGCGAAGAATCTCAAGCCCAGCGCAAGAGGGGAATTGGAGATCACAGACCTCAACCGGATCTATCTGGAGCAGGGAAGGCTGAATGTGGAACTGCTGGGACAGGGCTTCACATGGCTGGATACCGGCACGCACGAATCTCTGGTGGATGCGACCAACTTTGTCAAGACGATCGAACAGCATCAGCATCGCAAGATCGCCTGCCTGGAGGAAATCGGATACCAGAACGGATGGATCACAAGAGAAGATGTCCTTGAGATGTATGAAGTGCTGAAGAAGAATCAGTACGGTCAGTATCTGAAGGATGTGCTGGACGGAAAGTTCATCGATGTGACGCAGTGAGCAGAGAGAGGACACAGGAGGAAAGATGAATATTATCGTGACCGGCGGAGCCGGATTTATTGGAAGTAACTTTATTTTTCATATGCTGAATAAGTATCCGGATTACCGGATCGTCTGCCTGGACTGCCTGACCTACGCAGGGAACTTGAGTACGCTGGCTCCGGTCATGGACAATCCAAACTTCCGCTTTGTGAAGGAGTCGATCACAGACCGGGAAGCAGTCTACAGACTGTTTGAAGAAGAGCATCCGGATATGGTGGTGAACTTTGCGGCGGAGAGCCATGTGGACCGCTCCATTGTCAACCCGGATATCTTCCTGGAGACCAACATCCGCGGAACGACCGTACTGATGGATGCCTGCCGCAAATATGGAATCAAGCGCTATCATCAGGTATCTACGGATGAAGTGTACGGAGATCTTCCTCTGGACCGCCCGGACCTGTTCTTTACAGAGACGACTCCGATCCATACGTCAAGTCCGTACTCAAGCTCCAAGGCTTCAGCGGATCTGTTTGTGCTTGCTTACCACAGGACCTATGGACTGCCTGTTTCCATCTCCAGGTGCAGCAATAACTACGGACCGTATCATTTCCCGGAGAAACTGATCCCGCTGATGATCATCAATGCCCTGCATGACAAGAGCCTTCCCGTATACGGAGAGGGGCTGAACGTTCGTGACTGGCTGTATGTGGAAGATCACTGCAGAGCGATCGATCTGATCATTCACAAGGGCCGTGTCGGTGAAGTCTATAATGTCGGCGGACACAATGAGATGAAGAATATCGATATCGTCACCATGATCTGTGACGCACTGGGCAAACCGCATTCTCTGATCACGCATGTGGAAGACCGCAAGGGACATGATATGCGCTATGCCATCGACCCGACCAAGATCCACGAGGAACTGGGATGGCTGCCGGAGACGAAGTTCCAGGACGGCATCCAGAAGACCATCCGCTGGTATCTGGACAATGAAGACTGGTGGCAGCCGATCATCTCCGGTGAATACCAGAATTACTACGAGAAAATGTACGGAGATCGCAAGGAGGTCTGAGATGCGTGTACTGGTGACAGGCGTGGCCGGACAGCTGGGACACGCTGTAATGAATGAACTGGACAGCCGCGGCTATGAAGGAATCGGAACGGATCTGGCCGAATCCTACGCAGGGGTGCAGGACGGATCTGCCGTGACCCGTATGGAATACATCAGCCTCGATATCACCGATGGAGCTGCAGTGAATGAAGCAGTGAAACGGATCCATCCGGATGCTGTGATCCACTGCGCTGCATGGACTGCTGTCGATCTGGCAGAAGACGAGGACAAGGCAGACAAGGTCTATGCGGTCAATGTGACTGGGACCCGGAATATCGCGCAGGCAGCTGAAGGCGTTGGTGCGAAGATGCTGTATCTGTCGACCGACTACGTGTTCGACGGGCAGGGGGAGACTCCATGGAATCCGGATTACAAAGGATACAGACCACTGAATGTCTACGGAAAGACCAAACTGGAAGGTGAACTTGCTGTATCCGGGACGATGGAGCGGTTCTTTATCGTGCGCATTGCCTGGGTATTCGGAAAGAGCGGCAAGAACTTTATCCGGACCATGCTGTCAATCGGCAAGAATCACGATACGCTCCGGATCGTCAATGACCAGATCGGAACACCGACCTATACCACCGACCTTGCAAGACTTCTGGTCGATATGATCGAAACACAGAGATACGGTTATTATCATGCGACCAATGCGGAGCTCTCCTCTGAGTGCGGCGCATACGACGCGGACGGAACCAGAACCGGATATATCAGCTGGTATGATTTTGCCAGAGAGATCTTCCGTCAGGCGGCAGCCCTGGGGCATGCCGAGTATGATGAAGAACATCTGCGCCTGATACCGGTAACGACGCAAGAGTATGGTCTGTCCAAGGCAAAGAGACCGTTCAACAGCAGGCTGGACAAGTCCAAACTTGAGCGGGAAGGGTTCAGGATGCTTCCGGACTGGAAGGATGCAGTGGCGCGTTATCTGAAAGAGATCGACTATTAATCAACAGAAGGAGCAGTTTGACAGATGGGACAGATTAAAGTTACGCCTGCACCGATCGAAGGTTTGTATCTGATCGAGCCGACGGTCCATGGAGACAAGCGTGGTTATTTCACGGAGGACAATCAGTCATCCTCCGTGAAAGGAGTCCTGCGCGGGCTTCATTTTCAGAAGGAACATCCCCAGGGGAAACTGGTGCGTGTGATCCGCGGGACCGTTTTTGATGTCGCGGTAGACCTGCGCAAAGGGAGCAGTACATTCGGACAGTGGTACGGCGTGGAACTGTCGGAGGAGAATCATCTTCAATTCTATGTATCTCCGGGATTTGCACATGGATTCCTGGTTCTGTCAGACTATGCAGAATTCTGCTACAAGTGCACCGATTTCTATCATCCGGGAGATGAAGGAGGACTTGCCTGGAATGACCCGCAGATCGGGATCATCTGGCCGCAGCTGGAGGGGTCCTATCAGGGGAATGCAGGTGCGGGGGACTATCATCTGTCCGACGGTACACCGCTGAATCTGTCAGAAAAGGACACCAGATGGGATGTTCTTTCGAACACCTTCCATTTTACAGACAGGTAAATGCACCCGCGTCTTTTGTAATGTGGAATCCTCCCCGGACTTTCTCTTCGACGAAGAGGCTGAATTCCCTGTAGCGGTCGATCAGGTAGCGGTTCTGGTTGCCGTGGCATGACAGGATGTACTCGATCAGCGGCTGGGCATCCGTCACATTGAGACTGTCTTCATAGCGGTTCAGAGTGACATCGGAGAACAGCCCGCAGCCGGCGAGGATCTCTTTCCCGTTCTCCAGGCCAAACCGCTCATAGAGATGGTCTGCGGACAGCACGATGTGTGAATCGAATTCCTGTACAAGCTGCGTGATCTCCTGCATATGATGGCTTCCGTAGGCGCTGCAGATCAGCCGTCCGCCTTTCCGAAGGACCCTGCGGACTTCTTCCAGGACCTGCCGCAGATCTTCGCAGTAGAACAGGACGTGATTGGCAATGACCAGATCAAAGGAATCATCCGGGAACGGGATGTGGGAACAATCGAATGTATAGTATCGGAACGGACTGTTTTCATTGGAAGACAGTCCGATATTTCTTCTTGCGTCGCGGACCATCCCGTCCGATATGTCAGAGAGGCTGATCTGCAGGCGGCAGGGATGAGGAAGCGTGTTCTGGGTCCACAGGGCGCCGTCTCCGCAGCCAAGCTCCAGCACCTGCATGTCGTCTTCAAGCTTAAGAAGCGACCACAGCCAGGGAAACCACCCCTGACGGTTGCTTGAATAGCGGGTATGAAGATCAATGCGTGCGGTGAGGTTGGAGGAGTTCTGGTACTGGGAGGCCAGGCTATTCTCCATGCCGGTCAGATGGATCAGATCCAGCATCTTCTTCCAGTCAAAGTCTTTGGCATCCTGGTGCCGGGAGAGTTCGGCGATCGTCTCCTCGATGGAATCCGATACGGTCTGCATCTGTTCGATCCTGTCCTGGACGAGCTTGTGCTGAAGGTGCAGCGAGGAGAGCAGATGGCTGTAATCGATCTGAGAGATCGTCATATTCCGGATATCCTCCAGTGAGAAGCCCAGGTATTTCAGAAGGAGGATCTGCTGCAGCCGCACAAGGTCAGCGTCCGTATAAAAACGAGCGCCGTTTTCATTTACATAGGATGGCTTCAGCGTGCCGCTGCGGTCGTAGAAACGGATCGTACGGACACTGACGTCCGCCATCTTCGCAAACTGGCCGGTGGAATAGTATCCCGGAAGATTCATGCCTTTTACCTCGGACAGAAACCGTGAACAGCTACATCCCTTTTATTTTACCCGGATGAGAGCGCTGCGGCAAGGTGGACATCGCAGCGGGCGGGTGATAAGATGGTTGAGGTTCCGGTCAGATACACAGGAGTCCGGACAGAATGAAGACAGACAGGAGATAACACAATGACGGGATCTAAGTACAGAACAGAGATTGATGAGTGGATGGACGCGCATCTGGATGAGATGACAGAAGATCTCAAGATGCTGGTCCGCATTCCTTCGGTAAGGGGAGATGCTGAAGAGGGCAAACCTTACGGGAAAGAAGCAGCCAGAGTGCTGCAGGCGATGCAGGAGCGTATGGCAGCCTTCGGGCTGAAGACCCGCAACTATGAGAATTACTGCGTGACGGGTGATCTGGATGGCGAAAATGAGAAGACACTGGACATTCTCGCACATCTGGATGTGGTGCCGGTCACCGATAGCTGGACAAAGACACAGCCCTTTGAGCCCCTCGTTGAAGGTGACCTGATCTACGGAAGAGGAACCAGTGACGACAAAGGTCCTGCCGTGGCTGCACTCTATGCGATGCGTGCCATCAGGGAACTTGGAATACCGCTCAGAAATGGTGTGCGTCTGATCTGCGGATCGGATGAGGAATGTGGGTCAAGCGATCTTGAATACTATTACGGGATCGAGGAGGAAGCCCTCTACACGTTCTCGCCGGATGCTGATTATCCGCTGATCAACATCGAGAAGGGAAGGTTTGCGAGCGTCTTTACGAAGAAAGGACAGCAGAGCGAAGCTGACTCAGATGCGTTCCGGGTTCTGTCCTTCGCGTCAGGCAGTAAGGAAAATGTGATCCCCGGGAAAGCTGACCTGGTCCTTGCAGGCGGCAGCTGTGAGGCGCTTGTTAAGGCAGCAAAGGAGACAGAGACCGCAACCGGCACAGTGATCACCATCACCGGAAAGGAAGAGCAGAACTGTTTCCAGGTCACGGTATCCGGCAAGACCGGACATGCCGCACATCCCTGCAACGGAGTGAACGCACTGACAGCTGCGCTCAGTCTGCTGGAAAGACTGCCTCTGTGCAGCCGGGACGGAGAGAATGCACTGCTGGCCGCAGCGCGCTTCTGGCCGTTTGAAGATCACAACGGCAGGGCGCTGGGCGTGGACTACAGGGATGA
>OMSN01000022.1 GCA_900313765.1 uncultured Eubacteriales bacterium | reverse complement strand
TCGTCTGAAGCTCTGCCAGTTCTGCATTGCGGAACTGCTCGATCATAAGCATCTTCCTGCCCTTGCTGATATGCGGGTCATGCAGGATATAGCGCATCTGTCCCTGGATGAGCTTTGCCACATCTTCTGCAGTCATGCCGGTCTTATCTTTTGTGAATTCCGGATCATCCCAGTTGGCACGTACAAAAATCGAATGATCAGCATAACCTTTCAGAACAGTTTCGACGACAGTATCCAGAATATCCTGTTTATTGGCAAAGTGACTGTAAAGGGATGCCTTGCGAATACCTACCGCATCGGCGAGCTGCGAGATACTGGTTGCTTCATATCCATTGACAGCGAACAGATCCAGTGCTGCCTCCAGTATTTCTTCCCGTGTATTGCTCTTCTCCATGCTCATCGCCCTCTTTCCCAAATAGTAGTAATGCTGCATTACATCGCTCATTATACCTAACGTTCGTTCGTTAGTCAATAGTTGAGTGCCACTAAATCCGTTCACAGACTCATAGGCAAAAAAAGACCCCGGAAATACAATATTTCCGGGGTTTTCGACTTTTGTCGGGTCTCGATTATCTCTTCGAGAACTGCGGAGCGCGACGAGCCGCTTTGAGACCGTATTTCTTTCTCTCCTTCATACGCGGGTCTCTGGTAAGGAAACCAGCGGACTTCAGAGCCGGTCTGTACTCTGCATCTGCCTCGAGCAGTGCACGGGAGATGCCGTGGCGGATAGCGCCAGCCTGTCCGGTCATACCGCCGCCCTTGACGTTGACCAGAACATCAAACTTATCTGTATTCTCCGTCAGCACGAGCGGCTGGCGAACGATGGTCTTCAGAGTCTCAAGTCCGAAGTAATCATCGATGTCTCTCTTATTGATCGTGACCTTGCCGGTTCCCGGTACAAGGTAAACACGGGCAACTGAACTCTTTCTTCTTCCGGTTCCGTAGAATTTATCTGTAGCCAAAGTATTTTCCCTCCTATCAGATCGTCAGCGTCTCCGGCTTCTGAGCCTGATGCTTATGCTCAGCTCCGGCGTAAACGAAGAGCTTCTTCGCCATCTGTCTTCCGAGCGGTCCCTTCGGCAGCATGCCGATGACTGCGTGTTCGATAACTCTCTCCGGCTTCTTGGCAAGCATCTCGCGAAGGGTTGTCTCCTTCACACCACCGATGTATTTGGAGTGTGAGAAGTAGGTCTTCTGATCGAGTTTCTTACCGGTTACTGTGATCTTGTCCGCGTTCACAACGATTACATAATCGCCTGTATCAAGGAACGGGGTGAAGGTCGGCTTATTCTTTCCGCGAAGGGTAGCTGCAACAACTGTTGCAAGGCGACCGAGCGTCTGTCCTTCAGCATCAACTACATACCACTTTCTATCGATGCTCTTTGCGCTTGGCATATAGGTTTTCATTATAGAATGTCCTCCATGTATCTTGATGAGTCAAACGGTGTTTTACCTCCGTCCAACCGGTATAGATAAGCATCCTTTCCGGGGTAGGCAGATGCTGATCATTCATGAAAATAAGTGCTCCTCCGAAGAGGCACACTCAAATATTATATTCACGGCTCCCAGTGATGTCAACCGGTTTTCATGGAAAAATGCGCTGTCTGCAGCCTGATTTTCTCACAGATATTCGATTTCCATCAGGGTCAGGCCCTCGGGCCTTGCTGTATCTCCCGCCCGGGAACGGTCCTTCGCTTCCAGGATCGCTTTCATTTCCTCCGGAGGGATCAGTCCGCCTCCCACCTGAAAGAGCGTCCCGACAATAATGCGTACCATATTATAGAGAAAACCGTTTCCGGTGATCATGACCGTGATCATATCGCCGTCGCGCGTCACGTCGCATCGGTAGATCGTTCTTACATGATTCGGACGGTCCGGCTTCGCAGTGCAGAACGAACTGAAATCATGTTCTCCGACAAGATAGTCCGCAGCCTGCTGCATCTTCTTTTCATCCAGTTTGTAGTAATAGTACGTGGAGAATCTGGAAACCAGAGGATTCGGGATCGGACGGTTCCAGATCTGGTAACGGTACGTCTTACGCGTCTCGCAGAACCTGGGATGAAAATCATCCGGTACCTGCTCGGATCTCTGGACCTTGATATCTGCCGGAAGCCTGGTGTTCATGGCAAGCGCGATCTTGTCCACCGGCATACGGTGATGTGTGTTGAATACCGCCACATTGCCCTGGGCATGCACACCCGCATCCGTGCGGCTTGCTCCCAGGATATGAATCTCTTCTCCCAGAAGTTCTGACAGATGCTTCTCCAGTTCCTCCTGGATCGTATCGCCCTCCGGCTGTACCTGCCAGCCGTGATAGGCTGTCCCGTCATATGCAACGGTCAGTTTCACTCTCTTCATACTCATTCAGATTCTTTATCATTTCAGTCCCGGAATGGGCAGCTGCAGTTTTACATATCTCCAGAGAACAAACATGACCGCGACATACACGATCATGATCACGTAGGAAACATAATCTCGCCTGTGATAGATGAGGGGTTTCATCTTTGTCCTTCCGGCACCGCCGTGATATCCTCTTGCCTCCATGGCCAGGGCGAGGTCATTTGCTCTGCGGAACGCAGAGACAAACAGCGGGACCAGCATCGGCACCAGCGCCTTTGCTTTCTTAATGATCCCTCCGGAAGCAAAGTCAGCTCCTCTTGCCTCCTGCGCGCGCATGATCTTGTCTGTCTCATCCATCAGGATCGGAATGAAGCGCAGTGCTATGCTCATCATCATTGCCACTTCATGCACCGGCACATGGATCTTATTGAAAGCCCGAAGCCCTGTTTCCAGTCCGTCCGTAAGCTGATTGGGGGTAGTCGTCAGTGTCATGATGCTCGATCCCACGATCAGATAAGTCAGACGGAACGCCATATGGATCGTCATCCGGAGACCTTCTGCTGTGATCTTCAACACCCAGAAACGACAAATGACAGTTCCCGGAGTCAGAAACAGGTTAAACAGCGCTGTGATCACCATCAGGACGAATATTGCTTTCAGACCTCGGAGGATAAATGAAAGCGGCACTCTGGACAGTGTAATGACGATCGCCAGTGCTATGGTCGCACATATGTAGGATCCGACCGAGCCGAACGCAAACAGGGTCACGATGAATACCAGCGTCCCCATCAGCTTCACTCTCGGATCCAGCTTATGAATAATTGAATTGCCAGGATAATACTGGCCGATCGTAATATCTTTCAGCATGTATCAATTACCGTCCAAGCGCCCGAAGGATCTCATCCCGTGCCTGCGCGATTGTAGTGACCGAAGCATCAACGTCCCAGCTGTCTCTTCTCAGAGCATCCATGATATAGGTAACCCTTGGAGCTGCCAGACCGACGCTCTCCAGTTCTTTCACATGGATAAATACTTTCTCCGGAACATCGTCGTACAGAATTCGGCCTTCATCCATCACAATGATCCGGCTTACATAATTCGCCACATCTTCCATGCTGTGCGATACCAGGATTATCGTGATATTCCTCTCTTCATGAAGGCTTTTCAGAAGGTCCAGAATCTCGTCCCTTCCCTTCGGATCCAGCCCCGCCGTAGGTTCATCCAAAACCAGCACTTCCGGGTCCATCGCCAGGATCCCCGCAATGGCGGCTCTTCTCTTCTGACCTCCGGACAGATCAAATGGACTCTTTTTCTCAAAACTCTCGTCCAGCCCGACGCTGCGCATCGCTTCCCTTGCCCGGGCAAGAGCCTCTTCCTCAGAGAGCCCCTGGTTCTTAGGACCAAAGCATACGTCCTTAAGGACATCCGATTCAAACAGCTGGTGTTCCGGATACTGGAAGACCAGCCCCACCTTGAACCGCAGTGCTCTCATGGGATAGCCTTCTGAATAGATATCCTCTCCGCTGAACAGAAGCCTTCCGGAAGATGCCCTGTTCAGGCCGTTCAGATGCTGGATCAATGTTGATTTTCCGGAACCCGTATGACCGATGATGCCAATAAACTCTCCATTATGGATCGTAAGGCTGATATCGTCCAGTGCCGTTCTCTCATAGGCGGTTCCCGGATCATAGATATAATTCAGGTGTTCGATACGGATCTGCTCTGTCCGTCCCTCATCTGTGTGAGACTTTCGCAGCTCTTTATGAACCACCCGGGCAGTTTCATCAGCCGCCTGGGCAGTGTCCTGCAGCGCAGTCTCTGTATCGCACTGTTTTCTCTGACCGCACAGGGTATCCAGGTTCTGTAACAGTTCTTCCGGGGACAGGATACCGTCAGGCAGATCAAGCCCCTTCTGTTTCAGTTCATATGCCAGAAGTGTGACCTGCGGTACATCCAGCCGATGCTTCCTCAGCAGTTCCACCTGCGAGAAGATCTCCTTCGGCGTACCCGTAAGGACAACCTTCCCCTGATCCATCACGATCACCCGGTCAGCATCCACAACTTCTTCCATATAATGAGTGATCAGGATCACGGTCACTCCTTCTGTCCTGTTCAGCTCGTGGACAGTCCGGATCACTTCCGCTCTTCCACCCGGATCCAGCATGGCCGTGGGTTCATCCAGCACGATACACTTCGGCTTCATCGCGATCACTCCTGCTATCGCGACCCGCTGCTTCTGACCACCGGAGAGACGGTTGGGAGAAGAACTTCTCATTTTCCACATACCGACAGACCGCAGAGCTTTCTCTACTCTGACCCAGATATCCTCTGTCGGGATCCCCATGTTCTCCGGTCCGAAACCCACATCCTCTTCTACTACAGAGGCAATGATCTGATTGTCCGGATTCTGAAATACCATACCCGCGCTCTGGCGGATATTCCACAGGTTGGATTCATCTCTCGTATCATATCCATCCACATAGAGAGTGCCTTCCGACGGCAGCAGAAGCGCATTCAGCTGCCGGGCAAGTGTAGACTTTCCGGAACCATTATGTCCCAGGATCGCGATAAACTGTCCCGGTTCAACTTCAAGATCGACCCCGTCCAGAGCAGTCTGCGCGAAGTCCACCTTCCCATCCTCATCGAAGTGCTGATACAGGAAAGAAAGACCATGTCCTTCTATGATGTTTTTCATTGTCTTCTGCGCAGTTTTCTTCATAATCACCTGTCCGGGCTGTCATTTCCGGATATATCCAAAAAAACTACCCGCCTGCAATACAGCAGGCAGGCAGAGTATCGCCTTCCCATCATACACTTTACAGAACGCCTGCGCAAGTACGCAGGACATCAGATTCTTCGAACGGACTGCCCTTCCCGGATCCTCGCTTCAAATATATGCTTCCGCCTGCCGCCCTTCTCGCGGATCAGCTCAAACAGGATCCGACTGGTCTCCAGCGCCATCTCAGTGAGAGGCTGTTCGATCGTAGTGATGGCCGGCTGATAGTAGCGGGCCATATCCAGACCGTCGCACCCTACAACGGAGATATCATCCGGCACTTTCAGCCCGTAATCAAAGATTGCCTTGCAGGCACCGATCGCCAAAGTATCCGAGATTGCGTACACAGCGGTGAATTTCTCTCCGGACTGAAGCAGTTTCATGGTCTGGTCATATCCGTTCTTCATCGTATAGACCTGTCCCTTTGCCGGCATATGCACAACCAGGGAATCTGCACACTCGATCCCATGGTCGGCCAATGCCCTCCGGTATCCGTCCAGCCGCAGTTTTCCGATACTGGTGTCATGCGCGTACGCTGTGATGATCGCGATCTTTTTGTGACCCATACGGCACAGATAATCGATCAGCCTGTAGCTCTCTGCTTCGTCATCAATGGCGACGATCCCGTAATGATCCATGTTCTCCGGCATCACTGCATCGACTGTGCAGATCACATACGGGACCTGGATTCTCGCGAGCAGTTCCTCCTTCGGCCGGCTGGCTCCGCCCATAAAGATCATGCCTTTCAGCCGTTTCTCATTGGCAAGTCTTGCACCGACTTCAAGTTCATTTTCCATTTCATCAACCTGCTGCAGCACAAAGAGATAGTCCTTGCCCAGAACATCACTCTGGACCGTCTGAATCATCTCTGCAAACAGCGGGTTGCCGACGCCTTTCGTCAAAAGCGCGATCGTGTTGGACTCGACACGTTTCAGATTCTGTGCACTGTTATTCGGCACATAGTTGTATTCCTGGATCGTGTCCATGATCAGTTGCTTTGTCTCCGGATTGATGTCCGGATGGTTATTGATCGCCCTTGAGACAGTACTCACCCCGACTCCGCATATCTTCGCGATATCTTTTATCGTCACCTGTCCCATTTTTTGTCCTTTCTCCACTCGATGCCGTTTACTGTCAGGGCAGACGTCCCGTGATCTCAGTGATCCTGCGTATCCGGCTTACCAGTTCCTCACTGATCTGTCCCTGAGTCATTCTCCACGTCCAGTTATTCCCAAGTGTGGAAGGATGATTCATGCGGGCGCCCTCATCAAGACACAGATAATCCTGGACCGGGATCACGCAGGTATCCGCAACACTCTCAAATGCCATTCGGATGAATGCCCGGTTGCGATCCTGCGGTGTCGAAGACTCGTCAAATCCCATGTAGTCATCGGCAAGCTTCCGATCCTCTTCAGTCAGTTCTCCGTACCATGAACACAGAGTCTGGTTATCATGTGTTCCCGTATATACGATACAGTTCGTCGTATATGTATGCGGAAGATATCCATTGCCGGTATCGCGTGAGTCAAATGCGAACTCCAGCACCTTCATACCGGGGAATCCTGTGTCTTTCACAAGACGAATCACGGAATCTGTCAGGAAACCCAGATCTTCTGCTATGATTGCGTCATTCTTCATCCCGGGCACATCCCGAAGTGCCTCAAACAGTTTCATTCCGGGGCCTTTTTCCCAATGGCCGTATGCTGCGGTCGCATCACCCGCCGGAATCGAATAATACTCATCAAATCCGCGGAAATGATCGACCCGGACTACATCGTACAGCTTCAGGCAGTGGGCAATGCGCCTCTTCCACCAGGCATATTCAGTCTGTTCATGGTAGCTCCAGTTATAGAGCGGATTCCCCCACATCTGCCCATCCGCGGAAAACGCGTCCGGAGGACATCCTGCCGCCGCTTTCGCTCTGTGGTCTTCGTCAAACTGAAACAACTCGTAATCCGCCCAGGCATCCGAACTGTCCAAAGAGACATAGATCGGAATATCCCCTATGATCTTCACACCTTTGGAATGCGCATATTCTTTCAATTCCTGCCACTGCTGCATGAACTTATACTGCAGGAATCTGAAGAGCCGGCCTTCCTGAGCCGTACTCTCTTTCATTTCTTCCAGAGCCTTCTGATCACGCATGCGCAGCGCATCAGGCCACTGTGTCCAGCTGATGCCGCCCAGACAATTCTTGATCCCCATGAACAGTGCATAATCATCCAGCCAGTACGCATTCTCCCGGGCAAATCTCTGATAAGCTTCTTCCTGTTCAAAATGAGATCTGCCGCACGCCTTCCCAAGCAGCGGCAATCTGTTCTGATACAGCTTCTGATAATTCACATGTGCCGGATCACTCTGTCCGAAGTCAGCCTCTTCTATCTCATGCTTCTCAAGCAGTCCTTCCCGGACAAGGGCGTCCAGATCGATAAAATACGGATTCCCCGCAAAAGCCGAAAATGCCTGGTATGGGGAATCCCCGTAGCCTGTAGGCCCCAGCGGAAGGATCTGCCAGTAAGTCTGTCCTGCCCGCTGCAGGAGGTCGACAAAATCTTTCGCGCTCTGCGAGAAACTTCCGATCCCGTACGGAGACGGAAGGCTGGATACCGGCAATAAGATACCTGCTGCTCTCATCTGTCATTCCTCTATTGAATGCATGCATTGCCGCGAATAACGCGGCAATGCCCGAAAGATTCTCTCATCCCTTGACAGCTCCGGCGATAACACCCTCGATAATGTACTTCTGGCAAACCAGATACATGATGATAATCGGGATAATATCGATCATAATGCTGGCCATCATGGCACCCATGTTGACGGTTCCGTAACTGCCGCGGAAATACTGGATTGCCATCGGAATCGTTCTGTACTTCTTGATATCCAGAACCAGTGTCGGCAGCAGATAGTCGTTCCATACCCACATGGTCTCAAGGATCGCCGTCGATATGATCGTGGGTTTCAGGATCGGGACCAGAACCTTGAAATAGGTCTGAATCGGAGAACAGCCGTCAATCATGGCAGCTTCTTCAATCTCCAGCGGGATCGACTTCACGAATCCGGTAAACATGAATACCGCAAGTCCTGCTCCGAATCCAAGATAGATCACACAGATGTTGTACGGCGTGTTCAGTTTGATACGGTCAGCTGTCGTTGCAAGAGTAAACATGACCATCTGGAACGGAACGACCATACTGAAGATACACAGATAATAGAAGATCTTCGCGATCAGACTGTTCACTCTCACCACATACCATGCTGCCATGGAGCAGCACAGCAGGATCAGCGCGACTGAAGTCAGAGAGATCAGCAGCGAGAAGAAGAACGACCTCAGGAAGTTCATCCCTGTGATACTCTCTACATAGTTCGAAATCCCGGCAAATGTCTTGGAGTTGGGAAGATTAAATACATCCCTTGTCGTGATGGACTTGGTATCCTTCAGCGAATTGAGCAGGATCGTAACGATCGGATAGACCCAGACAATGCAAAGGAAGGTAAACACTACAGTAAGGATCGTATAATTACGTTTCGTTTTCTGAATCACTGCTGCACCTCCTTTGAAGTTGTGAGTCTGAGCTGAGCAAGAGCGATCACTACAACGATCAGGAAGAATACAACTGCCTTAGCCTGACCGATACCCTTCCACTGGGGCCCGCTCCTCGCATAGAACGTATCGTAGATATTGAGAGCAAGCAGCTGTGATGCCTTTTGGGGATCACCACCGGTAAGAGACAGGTTCTGGTCAAACATCTTGAAACCGTTGGTCAGTGTCAGGAAAGTACAGATCGTGACAGAAGGCATGATCATCGGAATCTTGATCCTGAACAGGGTCTGCCATGAATTGGCTCCGTCCACCTGTGCCGCCTCAATCAGGTCACCCGGCACATTGTTCAGGCCTGCGATATAGATGATCATCATGTATCCGATCTGCTGCCAGCTCAAGAGTATGATCATGCCCCAGAATCCATTCGTGGCACTCAGTGCCAGGAGCGGCTGTCCCAGAGACATCAGGATACCATTCAGCAGCGTCTGCCAGATATAACCGAGGACGATACCACCAATCAGGTTCGGCATAAAGAAGATCGTCCGGAATACATTGGTTCCCTTGATCTTTTTAGTCAGTGCCAGTGCGATCAGGAACGCCATCACATTTATGATCACGCTGGACAGGATTGCAAACAGAACTGTCAGCCAGAATGCATGCGAAAATGTGTTGTCCAGCATGATCTTCGCATAATTGGAAAAGCCGACAAAAGTTACTTTACTTACCGTGGTAAATTGACAGAATGAAAGGTAGATTCCCCATACAAAGGGCCACAGAAAGCCGATGCAGAATGCCGCAGCAGTTGGCAGCAGAAAGATCGGCCAGTATTTTTTAATGGTTTTTCCTACCATGCGATTTCTCCCTCCAATATTGCCTGATAGAAGAAGGGGAAGACGTGACCTGTCCAGCCTTCCCCTTGTAATTAACTATAGATGTTATGAATGTGATCCGGTAAGGAATCAGCCTGCAAGAGCTGCTTCACTTGCCCAGCCGTCAACGAACGCGCTGACAACTTCATCCCACTCGCCGGTTCCTGCTGCGTATGCAGTAAGTGCGGAGCCAACACCATTCTTCCATTCCTCAGACGGCATGGTGGTGAAGTTCCATGATACCGGAGTCTTGCCAGCTGCGGTGTACTCGGCATCCTGCTTTACGAACAGGTTCGGAGATTCCTGAGCAGTGGTGAACGGAATTACGAATCCCATGTCATTTGCCATTGCAGTGGTTCCGGTCTCGGAAGTTACGCACCAGTTGATGAAATCAAGAGTTGCCTTGATGTCTTCCTCGGAAGCACCGTTATTTACACACCAGTAGTTCTCAGTGCCTGTGCACAGACCCTGATTCTCATCATCAACTCCGAAGTAGATCGGGATCATAGCCAGATCGTCATCAGAGAAGGTCTCGCTCAGAGATGAGTATTCCCAGGAACCATTCTGATAGAAGACTGCCTTGCTGTCTGCAAATTCAGCACGGGAGTCATCTGCGGTCTTAGCGGACAGTTCTGCGCCTTCGCAGGTGGAATCTGTGATGTACAGATCGAACACTGCCTTGTAGTTGTCAAGGAAGTCGCCCTTGATCGCATCGGTATTGTCGATTCCGTCTGCTTTGTACTCATAGTAGATCGGAAGGTTTGCCAGATGAGTCTTGAATCTCCAGTCAGAAGAAGCATCCATGCCTGCGCAGGAGAACGCACCTTCTACGCCGAGCTCGTCTTTTCTTGCCTGGATGTCATCAGCGATGGACTTCAGAGCGTCAAATCCGGTGATGTCTTCCAGTTTGTATCCTGCCTTCTCCAGCAGAGCCTTGTTTACGATGATGCCGTAAGACTCGATAACATATGCAACACCAGCGATCATATCGCCATCCTTCAGCGCGAATGCATCTGAAGTAAGGTTGCCTACGATATCACTGCCAGTCAGGTCATAGCAGTAATCTTTCCAGTTAGCCAGTCCGACCGGTCCGTTGACCTGGAACAGTGTCGGAGCATCAGACTTGCCCATCTCGGACATCAGAGTTGTCTCATACTCGCCTGAAGCTGCGGTAACTACGCTTACCGGAACTCCGGTCTCTTCGGTGTAAGCTGCAGCCAGTTTCTGCCATGCTTCATCTGCTTCCGGCTTGAAGTTCAGATAATAAACCTTACCTGCTGCTTCATCTGCGGAAACAGTAGCTGCAGTGCCAGCCAGCATGGACACTGCCATTGCTGCACTCACAAGAACACTAATCGCCTTCTTCATTTGTAAACCCTCTTTTCTTTCTTTTTCTGTGTTTTACTGTCAACAACAATTACCTGCAGGTCTTTCGTCCTGCTTTGGAAACGTTTTCGGTACTGTTCCCGGTAACGTTTCCGCCGATGATTGAAATATAGCATCGGAAACGTTACCGGTCAATAGTTTCAGGTATAAAAAAATGTATTTCGTATGGTATTCACAGTTTATACACATGTGTTTCGTGCATTTTGCACAAAACCAGGTTCGTAGCTGGAATGGTTCTCATGGTACCTATTTTCCTTCATTTATGATATAGTGAATTCACGTTCACACAGATTAAGCAGACAGGACAGAACATACTGTTCCAGAAAGGAATCTTCAGACTATGGCACAGAACCCAGTTATTACGATTACAATGGAAAACGGCGGAGTGATCAAAGCCGAACTGTATCCGGAATACGCTCCTAATACCGTCAACAACTTCCTTGCCCTTGCCGGCTCCGGCTTCTATGACGGGCTGATCTTCCACCGTGTCATCCCGGGATTCATGATCCAGGGTGGTGATCCGGAAGGAACCGGAATGGGTGGTCCGGATTACTCAATCCGCGGCGAATTCCGCAGCAATGGCTTTAAGGCCAATACACTGAAGCACACGGCGGGTGTTCTCTCGATGGCTCGCGCCATGAATCCGAACTCTGCAGGTTCACAGTTCTTTATCATGCACAAGAACGCGCCGCACCTTGACGGCGACTACGCTGCATTCGGGAAAGTGACCGAGGGGATGGATGTAGTGGATCAGATCGCATCGGTTGAGACGGATTACTCAGATCGTCCGATGGATGATCAGCGGATCGCAAGCATCACAGTTGAGACCTTCGGCGTGGATTATCCCGCTCCTGAAAAAGTCTGATTGTATACAGCAAAAAGCGCGCGGCATAAGCACATGCCGCGCGCTTCTTCATTCCGGATTCCTTCGGACCCACCATACTTCTGTCACCCTGTCGAATCCAAGCTTCTGCGCCAAGCTGACCGACGGGGTGTTGTCAGCAGGAATCTGTACATAGACCTCTTCAATCTCCAGTTTCTCAAACGCATACCGAAGGATCGCTCTGCATGCTTCAGATGCATATCCCTGTCCGCGCCATCTCTTATCGATCAGATATCCCAGTTCGATCCTGCCGAGCGGACTGTTATCGTCTGCAATCGGCTGAAGCCCGCATCTGCCGATGATACAGGACGGATCATTCTTCAGGCACACCGTCCATAAACCGAAACCAAACACCGAATAGACAGTGTGGATATAGGCCAGATACTTCTCGAGTTCTTCATTCTCATCTTCGCTGACAGTATCCCGGATCGTTCTGCCCGGATGCAGGCCTGCTTCTTCGCCGTAGGAAGCACTGTTTTCATTTTCCTTGCTCTCAGACAGCATCATACAATAAATCCGGGAGAAGTCCTGTCCAGAACTCTCCCGGATGATTAATCTGTCTGTTTCTAAGACGATCAAACCAGCTCCAGCA
>OMSN01000263.1 GCA_900313765.1 uncultured Eubacteriales bacterium | reverse complement strand
TCTATCCGGAGAGCCGGCGATCTGTATTATCTTGTGTACTCCTCCATCCACCAGCATGAATTGTGCTACGCAACTGCGGCATCTCCCCTTGGGCCGTTTTATTTCAGGGGAACGGTTGTCAGCAATGTGGATGAGGGGATCGGGACGTACAAAGCGCCGGAGCGGCAGGTCAATTTCCCGGAGAATAACCATGGCGGTATCGAGAAGGTTGGGGATGCCTGGTATGTGTTCTATCACCGCCATACCAACGGCAATAACCTGAGCCGGCAGGGGTGTCTGGAACCGATCCGGATCCTGGAAGATGGCAGGATCGAGCAGGCGGAGATCACTTCCTGCGGACCGAACGGCGGGCCTCTTGAAGGCAGGGGGACGTATCCTGCCTATATTGTCTGCAATCTGGTCAGCAATGTGAAGGATCCGGTCGGACTCGGAGTTCCGGGCAAGAAGCTGGACGCGCGGTATCCCTTCGTCACCCAGGATGGGAAGGATGGTGATCAGCTGCAGGGGTATGTGGCCAATATGGATCCGGGCACGGCAGCAGGCTATAAGTACTTTAACTGTCAGGATACCTGTGTGACCTCGGTGGTGACCAGAGGCTGGAACTATGGGGAGATGGAGATCCTTACTTCCATAGACGGGGAGAGCCTGGGAAGCATACCGATCGGCAAGAGCAATGAATGGAAGGAATGGAAGGGATGTGTGCCGGTTCCGAACGGAGTGCAGGCGCTGTATATCCGGTTCAAAGGGCGCGGATGCGCCAGCCTGTACAGCTTTACGCTGACATCCAGCCAGGAATAATACATTAGAATATACAATAAATACATCAGCCGGATTAATAAAAACAATTAGAGGAATCTTCTCTCAAAAGGTATAATCAGAACCGGGACGGAAGTAATCGCTTCGCCCCGGTTACTATATTATTGTGGGAGGAATAGATTATGAAAAACAATGGCAAGACAGGTATTATCATTGCCGGCCTGATCATCGGTGCGATCGCATCGCTTCTGGTGTATTTCGGCAACCCGGCAAACATGGGATTCTGTATCGCATGCTTTATCCGTGATACGGCCGGCGGATTGGGGCTGCATCAGGCGCCTCCGGTACAGTACATCCGTCCGGAGATCATCGGAATCATCCTGGGAAGCTTCGCCATCGCCCTTGCGAAGGGTGAGTTTTCACCGAAGGGCGGAAGCGCTCCGCTGACCAGATTCGCGATCGGATTCTGCATCATGATCGGCTGCCTGATGTTCCTTGGCTGCCCGTTCCGTATGATTATCCGTCTGGGCGGCGGTGATCTGAATGCGCTTCTTGGCCTTGCCGGATTCGCGCTTGGCATCCTGGCTGGTGTTGCATTCCTGAACATGGGATATTCCCTGAAGAGGACATACAAACTTGCTCCGACTGAGGGCGGGATTCTTCCGGCAGCGGCTGTTGTCCTGCTGATCCTGCTGATTGCTGCACCTGCGTTTATTCATTTTACAGAGCCTGAGGGAGGCCCCGGAGCAAAACACGCGGCGATCGCGATCAGCCTTGTGGCTGGAGCTATCGTAGGCTGCCTGGCACAGAGAACCAGACTGTGCATGGCCGGCGGACTTCGTGATGTGGTCCTGTTCCGTGATTTCCGGCTGGTATCCGGATTCGTCGCTATCTTTGCTGCATGCCTGGTGACAAACCTGATCCTCGGTGCTGTGACCGGCGGATCTTATTTCCATGCATCCTTCACAGGACAGGCGATCGCTCACACGGATGGTCTGTGGAACCTGCTTGGCATGTTCGTGGTCGGACTGGGTGCGATCCTTCTGGGCGGCTGCCCGCTGCGTCAGCTGGTTATGGCCGGCGAGGGCAACACGGACAGTGCGATCACGGTTCTGGGACTGCTGGTCGGCGCTGCGTTCTGCCATAATTTCGGCCTTGCGTCCAGCGGCGAGGGCCCGACTGCAAACGGTAAGGTCGCTGTGATCATCTGCATTGTTGTTCTGGCACTGATCGGTGTGGTAAACTCAAGAAAGAAGGAGGCATAAGATGGAGAGAGTAGATGCAAGAGGCCTGTCGTGCCCGGAACCGGTCATTCTGACCAGGAAGGCACTTCTTGGCGGTGCTAAGGAATATGAGGTCCTTGTGGACAATGTGACATCCAGGGAGAATGTGACCCGCTTTGCGGAGCATGCCGGATATACCGTCACGGTCACCGAGGCAGGAGGAGAATATACTCTGTCTTTGAAGAAATAAACATGAACTGCGTAATTACGTTTTTCAATCATTTCGGAGCGGTCCGCTACAAGAGAGAAGCGGACCGCTTCGGCTGGAAAGTACAGCTCTCGCCTGTGCCGCGCGCGCTCAGTTCCAGCTGCGGAACCTGTGTGCTGTGTGACTGTGGGTCGGATGATCCGATGCAGTACATTACAGACGAGATGGAGCAGATCGCTGTGATGGAGAATGACCGGTATCGGACGCTGTGGAGAGCAGCGGGGAGCTGACAGGAGGAATTGTTGTGGAGACAGAGGTCAGACTTACTAAGCTTGCAAGCTGCGCCGGATGCGGTGCCAAGGTCGGAGCGGGTACATTGTGCCAGCTGCTGGAAGGCTTCCAGACCCATACGGATCCGAACCTGATCGTGGGGTACGACCGCAGTGATGACGCGAGCGTGTATGTGGTCAGTGAACATCAGGCGATCGTGCTGTGGTCAGTGAACATCAGGCGATCGTGCAGACGACGGATTTCTTCCCGCCGATTGTGGATGATCCGTTTCTGTTTGGTCAGATTGCTGCTGCCAACGCGATCAGTGATGTGTACGCTATGGGTGGAAAGCCGAAGCTTGCATTGAATCTGATGTGCGTGGCGGACAGCATGGATGACCATACGGTCCGGGAGATCCTGCGGGGAGGATATTCCAAGGCCTATGAGGCCGGCGTGATCATCTCCGGCGGGCATACGATCCATGGAGCGGAGCCAATCTACGGGCTTGCCGTGACCGGATTCGTCGATCCTGCAAAAGTGCTGACCAATGCAGGCGCGAAACCGGGAGATGTCCTGATCCTTACCAAGAAGCTGGGTGTCGGGATCCTCACGACAGCAGGCAAGGCGGATATCGGTCTGGTCGGAGAGGATCTTATGAAGCGCCTGCAGCTTCAGATGGCAACCCTCAACAAGGCGGCCAGGGATGTTATGGTGAAGTACCCGGTACATGGCTGTACGGATGTGACAGGATTCAGCCTGATGGGACACAGCTATGAGATGGCGCAGG
>OMSN01000195.1 GCA_900313765.1 uncultured Eubacteriales bacterium | reverse complement strand
CCTTGTTCAATTATATCGCCCGGCGGGGAACTAGACAACCTGTCAGCCAAAAAACAGGCGGTCCGCCTTGCAGCGGCCCGCCTGTTTCCATACAGATTCAGACTTCAGGATCGCACCGGAAACTCCGGCTGATCCTGTGGCGTCAGCCCTTTACAAGACGTACGGTCTCTCTGCAGATTGACAGTTCTTCATTCGTCGGAAGCACGATCACCTTGACCTTGGAATCCGGAGTGGACAGAACAAAGGTCTCTCCTCTCTTCTTATTTGCTTCTGCATCCATGGTGATGCCGAGGAATCCGAGATACTCCAGGACCTTCTTGCGGACGATGCCTGCGTTCTCTCCGATGCCGCCGGTAAATGCGATGGCGTCTACGCCGTTCATGGCTGCCGCATAGGAGCCGATGTACTTGGCAACTCTGTAGGAAAATGCTTCGATCGCAAGGCCGGCTGCTTCATTTCCATCATTCATCGCATCTTCCAGATCACGGAAGTCGGAACTCAGGTTGTTGGACAGAGCCATGACGCCGGACTTCTTGTTCAGGATCGTGTTCATCTCAGCTGCGGTCAGGTTCTCATGGCTGCAGAGATAGTCGATGATCGCCGGATCCAGGTCGCCGGAGCGGGTTCCCATGATCAGACCTTCCAGAGGGGTAACGCCCATGGAGGTGTCCACGCACTTGGTGTTCTTGACAGCTGTGATGCTGGCGCCGTTGCCCAGATGTGCAACGATGACTTTGGAGTTGTCCGGATCCAGGTTCAGGTACTTGATCGTCTCTTTGGAAACGAAGCTGTGGCTGGTTCCATGGAAGCCGTAGCGGCGGATATGGTATTTCTCATAATATTCCGTCGGGATTGCATAGCGGTAAGCCTTCGCCGGCAGAGTCATACCGAAGGAAGTATCGAAGACTGCTACGTTCGGCTTGCCGGGCATCAGCTTCTGGCAGGCATGGATACCCATCAGGTTTGCCGGATTGTGCAGCGGGCCAAGGTCGACAGCACCCTCGATCGCCTCGATCACGGAATCATCCACGATCTTGGATTCGGTCAGGAATGCGCCGCCGTGCAGGACACGGTGTCCGATCGCCTCGATCTCATCCAGGCTCTTCAGGACGCCGGTCTTCGGATTGACAAGAGCATCCAGGACCATCTGGATCGCTTCACTGTGGGTCGGCATCGGAGCTTCTGTAATCTCCTTCTCTCCGCCTTCCGGCTGGTATACCAGTCTTCCGTCGATACCGATTCTCTCGCACAGGCCCTTCGCTTCGACCTTCTCTGTATCAGAGTCGATGATCTGATACTTCAGGGAAGAACTTCCGCAGTTTACAACAAGTACTTTCATGTCATTTCTCCTTATCGTTCTGTTTCTGTATTCTTATAATTATTCTTCAGCTAATTATTCTTCAGCTTCTTCGCGAATCCCCGATCAGGCCTTCTGTGCCTGCACGGCTGTCATGGCGACAACGCCTACGATATCATCTGCAAAGCATCCTCTGGACAGGTCGTTGACCGGCATGGACAGTCCCTGCAGCACCGGGCCGTATGCGCCGGCCTTGGCAAGTCTCTGTACCAGCTTGTAGCCGATGTTGCCGGCTTCCAGGCTCGGGAAAATGATCGTGTTGGCAGATCCTGCAACGTCGCTGTCGGGTGCTTTCAGCTTTGCTACAGAGCCTACAATTGCTGCGTCAAACTGCAGTTCGCCGTCCACCTTGATGTCCGGGCGCTGTTCCTTCACGAGCTTCACTGCCTCTGCAACCTTCGTGACATCGTCATGCTTCGCGCTGCCCTTGGTGGAGTAGGAAAGCATCGCAACCTTCGGCTCTGCGCCGATAAATGCCTTGAAGGAGTCTGCGGAGAGGATCGCGATCTCAGCAAGCTTCTCAGAATCGAAATCAACATTGACTGCGCAGTCTGCGAAGACGAAACGTCCGTTCTCGCCGAACTCACAATCCGGAACATCCATTACGAAGAAACCGGATACACTGTGGATGCCGGGCTTGGTCTTCAGCAGCTGAAGGGCCGGGCGGATGGTATTGCCGGTCGAATGGCATGCACCGGAGACGGCACCGTCTGCGTCGCCGCACTTGCACATCAGGCATGCATAGTACATATAGTCCTTCATCATCTGCTCTTCTGCCTGCTCCGGGGTCACGCCTTTCTTCGCACGCAGCTCGACGAACTTATCGATATATTTCTGGCGGTTCGGATCGGTCGTCGGATCAATCACCGTGATGCCGGTCAGGTCATAGTCGCCCTTGTTGGCAGCGATCTCTTCCGGTGTACCGATCAGTACGATGTCCGCGATCCCTTCTTCTGCAATCTTAACAGCTGCTTCATACGTTCTGCTGTCCATATACTCCGGAAGAACGATCCTCTTCTTGTCCGACTTTGCCTGAGCTTTAATATCATCTATGAAACTCATAACCAGAAACTCCTTTCAGCACTAAACAGAAACCGATCAGCCCGCAGAGCGCGGCTGAATGTCACACTGTGTTCATTATAGCGTTCTGCCGGGTTTCTAACAAGGAAAAATGAGAAAACAATGGCAAATCTTTCCCCTCTGTGGCATGATTGTCTGAAAGGAGAAGATTATGAAAACAGTCGGGATTATCGCAGAATATGATCCGTTCCATAACGGACATCTGTACCAGATGCAGGAAGCACGCAGGTGCGCCGGCGCTGACTATGTCGTAGTCGCCATGAGCGGAGATTTTGTCCAGCGCGGGGAACCCGCACTGATGGACAAATGGGTGCGCGCCAGAATGGCTCTTCAGGCTGGTGCGGACCTGGTCCTGGAACTGCCCGTAAGAGTCTCAACAGGGAGCGCTGAATACTTTGCAAGAGGGGGCGTATCCCTTCTCTCCTCACTGGGCGTTGTGGATGCACTGTCATTCGGATACGAATCCATGACGGATCCTGCTCTTGATCCAGCCCTCAATCCAGCCCTTGATCCTGCTTTCATTCCGTCTGTTGCGCCGTCTGACGCCTTGTCTGATTCCTTCATCCAGAAGGATCTCCGATCCCTGGAGCAGGCAGCAGACTTCTTCAGCCGCGGACTCTTGTGATTTTCATACTGTTTTAACTTCTGTCTTCCTTCATTGCCGCACCGATCAATCCAAGAAACAGAGGATGCGGTTTATTAGGACGGCTCTTGAACTCCGGATGATACTGGACCCCCACAAAAAAGCCTCTGTCTGCAAGCTCTACTGTTTCCACCAGTCTCCCGTCCGGTGAAATTCCGCTCAGGGTAAGTCCGGATTCCGTCAGTATATCCCGATAGTCATTATTGAATTCATAGCGGTGTCGATGCCGTTCAGAGATCTCAAGGCTGCCGTAACAGCGCTCCATGACCGTACCCGGCCGGATGATACAGGGATAAGCTCCAAGCCGCAGTGTTCCGCCTTTATCAATGTCGTCACTCTGGCCGGGCATGAAGTCGATCACTTTGTTCTTGCATTCTTCGTCGAACTCACCGGAGTTCGCATCCCGGATCCCGGCCGCATGGCGTGCGTATTCAATGACTGCGATCTGCATTCCCAGACAGATTCCAAGATATGGT
>OMSN01000084.1 GCA_900313765.1 uncultured Eubacteriales bacterium | reverse complement strand
GAGGAGATCGACCAGAGACTGCAGGCGATCATTGACTTTGCGGATATCGGTGACTACATCAACCAGCCGGTCAAGAGTTATTCAAGCGGCATGTTCGTAAGACTTGCTTTTGCTGTCGCAATCAACATCGATCCGGAGATCCTGATCGTCGACGAGGCGCTGTCGGTTGGAGATGTATTTTTCCAGTCGAAGTGCTACCGTAAGTTTGAAGATTTCAAGAGAGAGGGAAAAACGATCCTGTTTGTTTCCCATGACCTCTCTGCAATCTCCAGGTACTGCGACCGCGCGATCCTGCTGAACCAGGGAGACAAGGTCTTTGAAGGCACGCCGAAGGAAGCGATCGACATCTACAAGAAGGTCCTGGTAGACCAGTTCCACAAAGGGACCGGGACATCGGATGCCGCTCCCGGTGCTGATGACGGATCCAAGAGTCTGGGACAGGGCAGTACGAAGCCCATGTGGAAAGACATGTTTCCCGCCAATCCGAGTCTTGTGGAGTACGGCGAGAAGAACGCGGAGATCATCGATTACGGGCTCTACGATGAGAAGGGACTTCCCACCTCTAACTTCCTGAAGGGGTCGGAGTTCACCGTGAAAATGAAGATCCATGCGAGGGAGACGGTCCTGGAGCCGATCTTCGCATTTACCATCAAGAACCTGAAAGGCATCGAGATCTGCGGGACCAATACGACCATGGAGAAGATCCCCGTTCCAACCATGAAAGACGGAGATGAGCACGTGGTCACCTTCACGCAGAAGATCGATCTGCAGGGAGGAGAGTATCTGCTCTCGCTCGGGTGCACCGGATATCAGGACGGTATGTTCCGGGTATTCCACCGGCTCTACGATGTCATCTCACTGACTGTGGTATCCTCCAGGGATACGGTGGGGTTCTATGACATGAACAGTGTATGTGCGCTGGATCCTGAAGAGGATGCGGAAGAAGGGTAAGAGGAAGCGGAGGCAGTATGGCTGCATTCAATACAGATTATTATAAGGGGACCGACCAGTATTCGGACGGGGATATTGCCGGTCCGGGTGCGATCACAGGTCTTCTGTGCAGAAAGTGCGCACAGGTTACTTCGGTGGAACTGTCACACAGAAGGGCGCTGATCAATTATGAACGCCATAAGGATCTTGAGAATCTCACCATTATGGCGGGCAACCTGAACGATATGCAGTTCCCCGGGAAGTTTGACTATGTGGTGCTGAACGGGGTATTCGAATATGCAGGCTCATTTACGCAGGGAGATGATCCCTACGGAACGTTTCTGGAGCGGTGCCGGAGTTATCTGAAGGAGGACGGGATCCTCCTGATCGCCATCGAGAATCGTCTGGGACTGAAGTATTTTGCCGGCGCGCCGGAGGATCACACCGACAATTATATGGAAGGTCTGAAGGATTATCCGGATAACAGCGATGTGCACACCTTCTCCAGACATGAATGGGAACTTCTGTGTGACCGCTGCCACCTTCCATATCGCAGGTTCTATTACCCGTGGCCGGACTACAAGTTCCCGGGAGAGATCTTCACGGACGCCTCTCTGAGTGCGGACGGGTTCGCGCGCAATGCCTGGAACTTCAATGCAAGAAGGTTGGAACTCTTCCCCGAGCAGCAGATGGCGCAGTCGCTGTGCGCGGAAGGAGTCATGGACCGTTTCATGAATTCGTTCCTGATCGAAGCATCCGGGCAGGAGCTTCGGATCACACAGCCGCAGGATGAGATCCTCTATGCCAAGCTGAACGCAGACCGTGCCCCGCGCTATTGTATTAGTACGGTGATCTGCGGGCCGAAGGAACACAGGAAGGTAATCAAGAGCCCTCTGACGAGGGAGGCCGCGGCCCATCTGAGACAGATGCATGAGACAGAGCAGTCTCTGGCTGCAGGCACGCTGACATATGGCGGCAGGAAATATGAGACAGGTCTTCTGAAGGGGAATCTGCTGGAAGACGGAAGCTGTGAATATCCGTTCCTGACAGGAGAAAGCCTTGGGAAAGTGGCCGCGCAGGCGGCGCAGAGGAAAGATGCTGCCGGGATCCGGGAACTGTTCCATGTCCTGCAGGATCTGATCCTGTGCGCAGGCAGAGAGCAGGATGCATGCGGCGGTGAATTTGAGAAGGTCTTCGGAAGCGCAGGAGACGGCAGGAAATGGGATATGGTATGCCCTGCCAATATCGATCTGATCCTGGACAATATCTTCCTGGAAGAGGATGCAGAGGGGACATGCCGCGCGCAGATCATTGACGGTGAATGGGTCTTCGGCTTCCCGGTCCCAGCAGGATTTATCCTGTGGCGGGCGGTCAATGAACTCTATTCCTCCCAGGATTCTCTGGAATCTGTCCTGCCGCAGGAATCGCTGCTATCGGAGTTCGGGATCGGTGTCTCAGAGCGCCAGATCTTCTGGAAATGGGCGACGCATTTTGAGAAAGAGTATGTGGGAGCCAATCAGCTGGCTGCCTACGCGCAGCCGGTGCGCAAGGCTGACCTGAAGGACCTGCAGTGGTCCGGTGAGAATGTCCGTCTTACGGCAACGCTCTATATGGATCTTGGCCGTGGCTACAATGAGACCGACGCGATCCATACGGATGTGATCGTCCAGGATCACCGGTATGAAGTGACCTTTGAGATAGCGGATATGCAGCAGGTCCGTTCGATGCGTTTCGATCCGTTGGAAGGCACAGCCTGTATCTGTGATCTCACATCGACACAGGTCGAACTGAAACCCATCAATGCATCGGCAAAGATCCGGGGCGGTTATGAGTTCCTTACCATGGATCCGGCATACCGGCTTAAAAGAATCCGCGGCAGGGATGCAGCGCAGGGAGAGGCGACGGTGATCCGCATCAGCGGAAGAGTGGAGACGAAGGACCTGTACTGGGCTCTTGCAAAGAGCCAGGAACTGGTGCAGCGCTACCGCCGGGGACCGCTGGGAGCGGTGGCCGGCAGACTGAAGAGATGAGGAAGGACGCCAGACTGTATGGACAGCAGAGCAATCGATATAGTAGTACCGGTTTATAACGGATACGATGACCTGCTCCGATGCGTGGAGAGTCTGAAGATACATACGGATCTTACAAAGCACCGTGTGATCTTCATCGATGACTGCAGCCCGGATGACAGAGTCCGTGCGTATCTTAACAAAGTCTGCGGGGATCCGGTCATGGCAGGCAGTGAGCAGGCAAGGAGCACCGACTGCGGCATGATCGCCGTGTTCAATGAACAGAATAGGGGATTCTCCGCCAATGTGAATATCGGACTTGCCTGGTCCGGGCGGGATACGATCCTGCTGAATTCGGATACGGTGGTTACCAGGAACTGGGTGGAGAAGATCCAGGCGTGTGCGTACCGCAGTGAGAGGACGGCTACCGTGACGCCTCTGTCCAATGCGGCGACCCTGGCTTCAGTTCCGGTCTTCCTGAAGGACAATCCGCTTCCGGAGGGCTATACACCGGATACTTTTGCAGATCTGGTGGAGCGGGTATCGCTGCGCCGCTATCCGAGAGTGACCGTCGCGGTCGGATTCTGCATGTATGTGAAGCAGGAGGCCTATGAGCTCGTCGGAGAATTCGACGCGAAGACCTTCGGGCGCGGCTACGGAGAGGAAAATGATTTCTGCTGCCGCTGCAGCATGCTGGGCTATACCCATGTTCTGTGCGACGACACATTCATTTATCACGCAGGAACCGCTTCCTTCGCCAGCGAAGAGAAGAAAAAACTGATCGAAGAGCACGACCGCATTCTGAGAAAGCGCTATCCGGACCTGATGAAGGCCAATGATGAATACTGCGCACAGAATCCGGACCAGGAGATCCGGGATAACCTTCTTCTGCACATGTGCCTTGATAACGGAAGGAAGAACCTTCTGTATTTCCTGCACCTGGATTTCCGTGAGATCGCCCGCAGCAGCATCGGCGGGACCCAGCTTCACGTCAGGGATCTGGTGCGCGGAGCAAAGGATGACTGGAATGTATATGTGGCTTCCAGGGATGGAAATGCACTCCGTCTGACAGTCTATCTCAGAGAGGATGAGAAACTTCCGCAATGGAGACTTCTGCAGACCGAGGAGACCGCATACAGGGGAGGGCGCCTGATCTCTCTGAAGTTTCCCATCGGGGAAGAAGAGCCGTTCCCGGTGTTTTATGATGAGAAGATGGCAGAGCTTCTGAAACAGATCCTGCTGTCATTCTCCATCGACCTGGTCCATGTACATCATACCCAGGGACTTACACTGGATATATACCGCGTATGCAGTCAGCTGAAGATCCCGCTGGCGGCTACGCTTCACGATTATTTCTACGCCTGTCCGACGACCAAGCTCGTCAGGGAAGACCAGACCTTCTGCCCCTCCGTGGGGACCTTCACACAGATCAGTGAGAAGATCTGCGCGCGGTGCCTGCACAGCAACTGCGGATATGGCCGAGTGCATGCGATACGCAGATGGAGACAGATGTGCCATGAGGCTCTGTCGGTGTGCGACAGGATCCTGTTCCCCAGTGAGAGTGCCAGGGATCTGATGCTTCAGGTCTATCCGGATCTGGAAGAGCGCAGCATGGTCATAGCACACGGAACCGATGCGGTGGCCTCCGGAAGTACCCTGGAGAAGGAGAGCGGAGAAGTGATCCGGACAGACCGGATGCATTCCAGACTCGACCAGCAGCCCTCGGCTGAAGGCGGATTCCACTATATCGCAGGCTGGGCGTGGCTGGAGGGTGAAGACAGCCGAAGCACTTCGATCACCATAGAGATCAGAGACAGCGCAGGTGCCATGCATTACATGCAGGTCGGCCCGAATGCGCGTGCGGATGTGGCTGCGGCTGCGGCCAGTGACCTGTACCTGTGGAGCGGTTTCCATGCGGTCTTCAATATTCCGGACATGCCGGACGGGAAGTACCGGATCCGCCTTCTGATCCATGCCCGGGACAAGGTCTATACAGACGGAAGAGTCTGGACAGGTACCTGGATGAGAGAAGGAAAGAGCCGCGCGAAGAAGCATGCGGGAAGCGCACAGACAGGGCATCTGAATGTGGCATTCCTGGGAGGCGTCACGAAGGCCAAGGGATCGAAGCTCCTGTCCGAAGTGATCAGCAGCCGGGATGAGCGCTTCACGTTCTACGTGTTCGGAGAAGTCGGAGACAGCAGTGTGCAGGCGCTGGAAGGCGCGGACAATGTTTATTTCTCCGGTGTATACAGGAAAGATGATATCTTTGATCTGCTGAAGATCAGCGGGATCGATGTGGCATGCATCCTGCCCATCTGGGCGGAGACATTCTGCTACACGCTCTCGGAGGCCTGGTCCTGCCGGATCCCTGTGATCGGGACTGATCTTGGCGCCGTCGGAGAGCGGATCCGGAAGAGCGGTGCCGGATGGCTTCTTCCCGAGGGGGCATCCAGGGCGGATGTGATGGATCTTCTGGACCGTATCGTGCGGCATCCGGAGGAACTGGAGCTGAAGAAGGCCGCGGCGGCAGGGCTGCATCTGAAGTCCGTGGATGAGATGAACGAAGAGTACCGCGCTCTGTACGCAGAGATGATCCATACATCGGAAGCATCACGGCAGGAGAGCATATGCAGTGCTCCGGATTCCGACTTCGCCTTCCAGGCGCTTGCGATGGCCAATCCTTCTGTTACCGGCCAGGGCGAGATTGCAGCCATGAACCGGGTCAGGGAAGAAAATGAGATGCTCCGCACGTCCATGGAAATGCTGAAGAATACGACATCTTACCGGATCGCAAGGAAGATCTCAGAGGCGGACATTCCGTTCAAAGAGCCTCTGAAGAAACTGTTGCGGAAGAGATAATACTATGAAAATACGCAAACTATCCCAGTATATCAAAGAATATGGACTGCATGCTGCCGCCATCAGGGCTGCTGACCGCCTGCTGAACCGCAGGGCAGTGGAGGTATCCTATGCGGCATGGCTGCAGCGGAACAGAAAATCCTCCCGGGATTACGGAAGGATGGCAAAGATGAGATTCGCATGGAATCCGGTAATCGGTGTCAGGGCTGTCATGGATCCCGAAGACCGCACTGCGTTCATGCAGTCTCTGAGCCTTCAGATTTACCGCAATTTCAGACCCTACAAGAACTGCCCGGAGGCAGAATATCTTCTCCTGGCAGGATCAGGCTGCATCCTCTCCCCGGATCTTCTGTGGGAGGCTGTAAACCTGCTCAATGAGGAAAACCTCGACAGGGCTCATGCGAAGGATTCACCGGCTGTGATCTATTTTGACTCCGACCGGCTCGGACAGGACGGCCACAAGATCGATCCGGCCTTCCGTCCAGAGTATGATGAGGATCTTCTGGAGAGTGTCAACTATATGGGGCAGGTCGTGCTGGTCCGTGCGGATACAGCACGGGAGGCCGGCCTTGAGTCAGGCGGTGCCCAGGATCTTCATTCATTTCTCAGGAAGGTCTGCAGTCTTGCCCCGGTGCAGCCGGGCAGGGAGCGTACCGGCGCCGTGAGACACATTGCAAGGGTTCTGTACCATGAGATCACCGAAGAGGCAGAGTCGATGCTTCCGGACGTGGAAGCAGCCGATGGAGAACAGGAACTGGTCACTGTCATGATTCCCAATAAGGATCATGTGGAAGATCTGAGAAAATGTGTGGAGTCTCTGCAGACAGTGAACACCTGGCAGAATCTGGAGATTCTGATCCTGGAGAATAACTCCGAGGATCCCGGGACCTTTGCTTTCTATGAGGAGATTCAGGAGAAAGACAGCAGGATCCGGGTGCTGCGGTATGACAGGCCGTTCAACTACTCAGCGGTCAACAATTTCGGCGCCGCAAACGCGAACGGCAGATACCTGCTCCTTCTGAACAATGACACACAGATCCTGAAACCGGATTCGATCGGTCAGCTGGTCAGCCTGGTGAGCAGGGAAGAGGTCGGCGCTGCAGGCGCGCTGCTGTATTATCCGGACCGTACCATCCAGCATGCAGGCATCATCCTCGGATACGGCGGGATTGCAGGCCATGCATTTGCCGGCGAGCGCTCCGGATATGAACTCGGATCTTTCCCGGGTCTGGTCTATACCCATACGCACAATGTCTGTGCCGTGACCGGCGCGTGCCTGATGGTGAGGACATCCGTCTATCTGAAGACCGGAGGGATGGATGAACAGCTGGCAGTCACATTTAACGATGTCGATCTGTGCATGCGTCTTCGAAAGAGCGGCTTGAAGGTCCTGATGTGTCCGAAGGCACGGTTGTACCATAACGAGTCTGTCTCAAGAGGGGAGGAGGATACCCCGGAGAAGGTGGCAAGATTCCATCAGGAGATCAGGCACTTTGCGTCGCGCTGGGAAAATGAACTGAGAGATTCGGATCCGTTCTACAATCCGAATCTGACGCTGACTGGAAGAAGCTGGACATGCAGGGATGAACTGAGAGAACCGGTGAAACCATACCTGCAGTATCTGCATCCGGGAGACTGAATGCCGGATGCGAAGGGAGTAACATGCCGAATCAGAATCAGAATCAGAGCCATGCAGCCGGCAAGGCATGGCGTTATCTTCGGAGCAGGGGACTGAAAGAGTTCGCTTCCCATGCGGTGGAGAAAGTGCGGGATGACCGGTTTGACTATCAGAAATGGATCCGTGCACAGGAACCGTCCTCTGCCCAGACCGGCTATCAGAAGAAACTGCTCATGCACAGGATGCCGCAGGTGGTTGTCATGATCCTGAGACCGGAGACAGACGGCTCTCCGGATCCGCAGACCATGCAGTCGGTGCGCAATCAGACCTACCGGAAGACCTGCACTGCGGATGTCCTTACCACGCAGATCGACAATGACTCCTATGTGCTGTGTGTGAGGAACAAAGATCTTTTGACGAAGGATGCCGTGTTCCGGATGGTTGAGGCTCTGCAGGGCGGGGCGGACGCAGTTTATGCCGATGAGGATTCCTTTGTGCAGACCGACAGGCAGAATCACTACAGCGATCCGCTGTTCAAACCGGATTACAGTCCGGATTATCTGAGATCCTGCAATTATATCGGAACGCC